>CACYNF010000048.1 GCA_902775595.1 uncultured bacterium
ACTCGGGATATCGATTGGCACATGCGCGGTGAGGCAAAAATAGATAAGTTCGTACAGGCCCCCCATGGCAACAACGAGATCCTCGCGCATATGTTCGAGTGGTTGATCCGATTTCGCTTCACCGAAGACAAATTCCAACGACCACCTGAAATCATTGGATATCGTCTCCTCGGTGAGCAAACGACTCTCGAGAATATCCTTCAAGAACCTCCGCGATTCTTCACTGCTCAAAAGAGCAGCAATGTAAATCTGCCCCAAAAGGTACAGCTTGGTAAAGGAGTCATCGACCGAAGGAAACTCGTCACATTCAACCTTAGCTGCGTAGAATCGCAATCGCTCGAGATTTGCTGCAGCGAGTAGGCTCTTATGCGGAAAGTTGTTTTGCACGCTGATCTTTGGAACTTCGCAGCATGCAGCAATATCGGAGTATGTCGTCCCGTTGTACCCCTTCTCCAAAAAAAGACGCCAGGACGATTTGATGATACCGTTTATCAGTTTCTGGTTCTTTGGACGCGCCACGCTCTGCAACCTCGCCTTGTTGTTGGTTTGCCTTATAGTATGGTAACACTCCAGACACACCGAAGAGGTCTGGAGAGTTACCAGTGGTTGCAGACACCTCGACAGGGGCCAGTTGCCTAACCCCGATCGAGGCTGTTTTCATGCTACCAAATCGGTTTCTTTCCGTTAGGCAGAAGACCTTCCTTCTTCGGGAGCTTCGCGAGCCTGAGCGAAAACGCGATGTTGTCCCAGATCGTCATCGTCGGGAAAAGCGCGTAGTTCTGGAACACCGTGTGGACGCGGCGCTCGTTCGGCGCGAGGTCGGTGATGTCCCTGCCTTCAAGGTAGATGCGACCGGAATCGGGCTTCTCGAAGCCGCCGAGCATTCTGAGGAGCGTCGTCTTGCCGCACCCGGACGGGCCGAGAAGAGAGAAGAACTCCCCCTTCTTGACGGAAAAAGACACGTCGTTGACCGCTGTCAACGCGCCAAATCGCTTCGTCACATGGTCGAAGACGAGAAATTCGCTGTTCAATTGAGTGCTGCCTCCGTTGGGACAATTTTATGTAGGTGGAATGATACCGAATTTCACCGCTCGGCGCAAGGGGTGAAATTCGGAAAAAATTCGGCAGCGGCGAGGAACGCACATGCAGGAATCCCAACTTCACTCAACAACCATTCCTCAACCACGCTCCAACCAACCTCAACCCAACCACGACTCAACCATCCTTCGTGTCGAATCCAAGAACGATTCCGACTCAACTATGCCTCAACATTTCCACACAGCCATTTCCATGCCGGGACAACGCGGATAATCCGGCCGCCTTCGCTAATCAAGTCCGACTGGTCCCGCGTTACCAACACGGCCTCCTTGAGGCCAAACCGCTCCATCGCGCGCAAGGCTCCGTTTATCTCCCGCTCCTCATTGTCGCGACTGAGTTCCCAGCAAACCTGCACAGCGCCAAATGTGCCGTCCCTCCGTTCGATCACAAAGTCGCATTCAGTGCCGTCGGCATCGTTTACGAAGTAGAACATCGAGTCATCGGGATTGCGAAGCTTCAGGTAGACCAAGTTCTCAAGTTTATGCCCTAGGTTCGCCTCATCGATCGATTCTATTGCCGACACAAGACCAGTATCGCAGGCATAAACCTTCTTCGGAGCCGACATGCTGGCCTTTTGCGACGCTGCAAATCGCGGAATTCGCTGGACGAGATAGGTTTCCTCAAGATAATTGAAATACTCCAAGATGGTCGACGCCGAAGCGACATGTACCGAGTCCTTGATGCGACTCGGCGAAATGCGGCAACCGACATGCCCCAGCAGAAATGTGGCAAGGCCCTTGATGGGAGCAGCGTCTTTCAGCGAATAGCGAACAACGATATCCCGATAAAGGATGTCGTTGAACAGTTCAGACAGCACCATGCGCTGCCGACTCTCTACATAAGCCGGGAATCCGCCGATTGACAGGTACTCGTCTATCGACGACTTCGATGCGCGTTTCTTGGTAAAGCGAAGAAACTCAGGATAGGAGAACGGGAACAGCTCTATGTTCAGATGCCGCCCAGTCAGCTTTGTGCCAAATTCACGGCTAAGCAGCTTCGCGTTGGATCCCGTCACCATCACACGCAGCTTCCTGTCCAGGCAACCGACGACAAACTTCTCCCATCCCACAATGTCCTGCACTTCATCCAAGACCAAAGTGTCAACCTTGCGCTCCTTGGCAATCTCGTACAACAGCAGAAAATCGTTGGACGAGAATGACGCCAACCGCAAGTCGTCGAAATGGACGGAAACGACATTTCCTCCGTTCTCTGACGTCCATTGATCAAGCAAAGTGGACTTTCCAGACCGCCTTACGCCCGTCACTACAGTCGCAAAGTTGCGAACGGACGGCAACTGCGGCAAAACATCGCGCGGCATCCCAAGCCGACGCTTCCGCTCGGCCGCCTGCTCGTCAATCGCCTGACAAATGCTGCTGACCTTCATCTATGTTCTCCTTTGGCGACATATTATACCATCATTTCGTCGCAAATGGAATGGTCATTTCGTTGCCAGTGTAATCCAACATAGCCGCGCCTGTTTCAGCGCCCGTCCGGAAACAGCCGCTTCGCGGCCCCAAACAGATTTTAGCCGTGTAGAACGTGTAGATCATGTAGAAAGCGTTGCCCCGCTCGACGCTAAACAACCTTAATCGACTCTGATGTTTAGCCGCAAAGAACACAAAGGTCGCAAAGGAAAACGCCAGCTGCATCAATGCTATTGTGTCGACAAGCTTTGGCCCTTCAATCCACACGTCCGTTCAGAGTCCTTTACAGGCGAAGTGCAATCTGATTCGAGGTAAATTGCGGCGGGCGCGGTCGAACGCGCCCCAAAGATTCGAGGCCTCGTCGTAGGCGTCGTGCAGGACGACGGCTGAAGCGTCGAGCTTTTGCGAAAGCCGGGCGGTGCGTTTGAGCCGCAATCCCTCTCGCGTTGCGCCAGCCGCGACCCACGCGAGAGCAAGGTCGGCGACAAGATGATTGTCGTCGTAGAGTCCGCCGACGTCGCTGTGGCTGCCGGGGAAGAGCATCTCGACAACCTGCCCTTTGCCGCCCTTGAGCGGAACATACTGAAAGAACTTCCTCGTCTCGTCACGCGCAACGGCATGGCGAGCGCTCGACACATTGGGCGGGCACGACTCGGAAACATCAAGCCCGATTGTCGAATCGACCGTATCCCATAGACCGAGATAGGCGACAGCAACGCCAAGCTTGTCGAGCCATGCCGCGAAGTGCCGCGCTATCAGAGCGCCACGTGAAAAGCCGAAGAGAAACACTTTCGTCGCAATTCCATCCTTCGGCAATGTCTCGTAGTTCGCCTCAAACCAGCGCCGCGCGTCGCGAAAGATGGCCCGCCAGTCGGAACCGGCAATCTTGCCGCGAAGGTACGAGCCCAAACGAGTCCCAGGACCAGCTTCAAGGTGGAGCTTTTGCCGCGCATCGTCCACGCAAATGTCGCGTAACCGCGTGACGTTCGTTATCTTGCCCGCAACGCCCCGCCCCGTACCCTCGAAGAAAAGGCAAAGGTTCATTGCAACAAATTCCAAATATTAGAAAACATGTCCCCGTAGTACACCACACATCTATGTTTCATCTATCATTTGAATCAGCCGATTCGCCCACGCAACCGCCTCGTCAACAGATGCAAGAACCGGGAGCGACAGCTTCTGTCGTTCATAAATGGCATCCCAGTTAGCTCCCTTCACAACCTTAGTCGGCCATCCTGGACAATCCTTACCGCGAAAGATGCTCCTGCAAATAGTTTTGACCCGCGGCAAGAACACCTGCTCACGCTGCATGATCAATTGGAGATCAATAAGATCGTGCGCACGTTCAGATCCGACACAACAAACACCGCGAAGCTTCTGGGCAACCTGATGATCAAGTTTCATTGCATATACAGGTTCTGGATCAGGAAACCCAAGATCGCGGAAAAGCGCTATCGTTTCCTCGTTGGGCATGATCTCGTCAAATTGATCTGCACATCCACAGCTCGCCTTTGTAATTTCAAGCGAGACCGAACACCACGGCTGGTTCCTATACTTGAGGCGGACCCTGACAGGTTGCATGATATAGTCAAAGGGAACACCCCGTGGGTTTGCCTGCGGAAGAATATCGCATTCGCCTGTGAATCCGCTCCATCCTGTCGCCAACCGACGCTTAAAGCCTGACAGAAACTCTTCAAGTCCTATTTTTCGCGTCATGTCGAAATCCATCGTGTAGCGGGAATCGGCGCTGCCATAGCGGAATCGAAGGGAACTACCACCCTTGACGCCTGCGCCCGGGCCAAGCAACTGTCCAACAATCGCGTTAGCCATCGTCATGCGATCCGCAAGGGCGCGTTCATTGTCATTGCCCGCCCGGCGGACAATCGCCAGTTCAAGCATATGTTCATTATGGGGTACTTTAGGCATGCCGTCTGATTTCCATTGAAAGCTGTTCAAAATCTTCTTTGAAAAGTTTGCCAGTCCGGTAAGCTTCTTCCGCTGCATCATAGAGCCGATCTGACATCATGGTGCCAACACACGAGCGAATTGCATCAAAAGGCTTTTCAATCATCACACCGTTGTAATTCATTGGTTGATACTTCGGCGAACGGATTTCAACCTTGATTGATTGAGGCAGCCGACGTCGACACCTCACTGGAACCGCAACACGGAGCGTTCGAACATCTACAGAAGGAGAAAGCCTGAGATATGCAAGCACCGACTCGCCACAAAGATAAGCCTTTGGGCCAACAAGCGCCACGGCATTAGCAAACTGGTCATCTTCTGAAAAAGGGTACTGTGTCGTACGGTAGACTCCGTGTCCAAGCTTAAGCATCCTGCCAATCTTGACCCATCGAGCCAGATCCTTGCCCTTGACGCCTAATCCGATAGCGGCAGAATAAGTCACAATTCCGTGATTCTCTGTTGAAAGAGAGTATATTGCATCAAAATTCATGTCAATAGTATACCATTATTGGGTAAGTATTGTCAAATACACTGGCATCAATCTCCAAAAGTTTACTATAAAAGGGAAACTTTTGGTAGACATGTAGAAAAGACTCGCCGCGACTATTTCAGAGTCCGCCCGGGAACAGCCGTTTCGCGGGGCTTCTACCCAATTCCGAGGTCATTCTGTGGGTTGAAATCGCGGAAAACCCTGTAAAACGCGCGTTCCGCGGGGTGTGTCCCTCGTCAGTTTATTCCTGCACTATCCTGAGCGTCTCGCCGTCGTCTTCGACGGGAAAGAACTTTGGACGCTCGCTGCGAACGGCATTGGGCTGGTGTAGCGCGAACGCCAGCGATCCGTCAAGCTTCCGAAAGAGCATCCCGTGCCCACCGTCCTTCCCGAATATCACCTTGTGGCGACCCCAAGGTCCGGAAAGGCGTCCACTGGCGGACTCGGATAGGACTACGACATACTGGCGCTTCGCATCGACATTTGACCACGTCATGAAAAGCCTGCCGCTCTTGGGGGAGCGGTAGAGGAACGGTCCGTCGGTGACGTGATCCAGGCAGCGCGCCTTCGACGGAGAGGCCGTGTAGTCCGTCGCCTTGAATAGCGTGCGTGGTTCGCCGACGGGCGCGGACAGGTCGTCGTTCATCTGCACGTAGCACATCTCGCCGTCGCCTATCTGCACCCATTCGTGGCAGAAGACCATGTAGGGCTTGTCGTCCTCGACCCAGAGCGTTCCGTCGAGGGCGAGCCATTCAGGCGGCGTGATGGAACGCCGCCCAGTCGGACGGTACGGCCCGCGCAGGTTTTCAGAGACGAATGTCCAGGTCCCGCGCCGGTTGTCGGCGCCGTTGACTGTGCCGAGGATGTACCACTTGCCGCGGAACTGGTGGAGCTCAGGCGCCCAGAGAGCCCTGCATCCGACCCAGTCGGGGATCGTCAGCACCTGCCGCGCCTCGCTCCAGTTGACGAGGTCCTTCGACTCGTAGATCTTCGCGCCCGTGCCGAGGAACGCAAAGAAGTCGTTGCCACGCTCGCCAGGTGGCGCGAAACACGAACTGAGAAGGCAGTAGCAGCCCTTCTCCCTGTCGACAACCACGAACGGGTCGCGGATATGGATCTTGTCCGCCGTGTCGGCGCCAGCAACCAGCGCCGCGCCTGCCAATATCGCCGTCGCCAGCACGGCGGCCTCCCCCATCGCTTTCCTCACCACTGTCTTTCCTTACCTTTCCAAGAAATAGAGGGATTATCGCATAACGGCAGGGAAAAGTCAAGGGGGGCATCTTTGAAAATTGCGATAAATGGCGCAACCGCAAGAAGTGTCGTGCAGATTTCAAAAATATTTTTTAGAATTGTATCAAATTTCGCAAAAGATTGCCGTTGAACAAAAAGTCGTATGAAGGTATAATGTCACCGAAGTATGAAAAGAGAAGGTGGAAAGCCATGACAGCAAGAAAAACATCCTGCAAAACAACCATGTGTTCCAAGGCATATTGCATCGCACTGGCGGCAACATTCGCGCTGGGCGCCGCACATAGCGTCAGAGCCAGTCTCGACAACTCGGCACGTCTCTCCTCCGCCGCGCCAGAGACATGGTTCCACATAATAGACGGCAACGTAACGAGGGAGGGACTGTCGGCGGACATCGCGGCAATTGCAGACGCTGGAATATCCGGCATACAGTTCTTTCATGGCGGTTGGCCTCAGGATGAACTTTGGCCCGGCGTGACGAACAGAATCACCAGTATGAGCGAGAACTGGATGGAACTCGTCAAGTTCGCTGAAATGGAGTGCCACAAACACGGCCTCATGTTCAAAATGCAGAACTGCCCTGGCTGGTCAATGTCTGGCGGACCATGGATTTCCCCCGAGCGCGCGATGCGCAAGCTAGTCTGCTTTGAGCCGGGGAAGAAGCCGAAATTCGACGCAAGCGACGATTTTCGCGAAATCGGGAGCGTCACGTTTCCGCTCGAGGCTTCGGCAGACGTTTCCGTAACCTTTCCAAATCCGCACAACATCTGCCACAAAAGGTCATACGAACCCGACGCCGAACTCGTCTTGCGCGACGGGGGAAAAGAGGTGTTCCGCACTGTGTGCCCGCGAGGTGCATGGCAAGACGTCGAGGGCATGACGTTTCGTGTGCCGGGCATCTCTTCGGCGGGGGCCAAGGTCTCATTTTTCGCCGAGAGTCCGCATTATCCGACAAAGCCGCTCGGAGGTTCGCGGATTGGAGAACCGAGGCTGGACATGTGGGAAGCAAAGGCCGGATGGGCGTACCGCAGCTTCAAGATGTCCAGCGACGCCCAGCCCATAAGGACGGAAGGCGAAAGAACGCTTGTATTCGGACACGTCAACATGAAGCGGCGCAACGGCCCTGCACCGAAAGAAGCCACGGGATGGGAATGCGACAAGATGGATCCGCGTGGCTTCGAGGCGAACTTCAACGGCTATCTGCTCCCGCTTCTGAAGGCGGGCGTGAAGATAGACGGACTCCTTGTCGACAGCTGGGAGTGCGGTTGCCAGACTTGGACGTGGCGAATGGAAGAGGAGTTCCAGAGCCGCACGGGCTACGCGCTTCGTCCATGGCTTCCTGCGCTTTTCGGGTATGTCCTCGGCAGCAAGGCCGCGACGGAGAAGTTTCTTCTCGACTGGCGCAATGTCTGCTCGCGCCTTGTCGAGGAAAACTACTATGCCGCGATCGCCCGCATTGCCCGCGAACACGGAATGAGCGTCCAGTACGAGACGTCGTTCGGCGACGTCATCCCGGGCGATCTCCTACGTTACTGGAAATACGCCGACGAGCCCATGTGCGAGTTCTGGAGCCCCCACGACAACATCGACTTCGTCGGGAGCTTCGACTTCAAGCCGGTTCTTCCGTGCGTGTCTGCGGCTCACGTATACGGCAAGCGCCGCGTAAGCGCCGAGGCGCTTACAAGTTTCGAGCTCACGTTCAACGAGAACTTTCGAGACTGGAAGGAAATCATCGACAAGCATCTCGCCCGAGGCGTCACGCATATAGTGTTCCACACCTACACGCACAATCCCGTCGTTGGCGGCAAGCCCCCGTCCACGAGCTTTGGCAGCGGGATTGGATCTCCGTTCCTCAGAGAACAGACGTGGTGGCCGTATCTTAGGCATTTCACAAAGTACATAGAGCGCTGCGGGTCCGAACTGGAACGTGGCCTTCCGGCCGTTGACATCCTCATGTACCTAGGCGACGATTTGGGGTACCGTCCCAGCGAACGCGAGCTTCTTTTCGAAAACCGCTGGAAATACGACTACCTAAACAACGATGCACTGATGACGCGCCTCGACGTAGACGACGGACGACTTGTGTTCCCTGACGGAATGAGCTACCGGGTGCTGTGGGTTCCAAAGGGGACGTTTCTCAAGCCCGAGACCGAGGCAAAGCTTGCGGATCTGGAGAGGAACGGCGCCCGCATAGTGCGCGGCGACTTCAAGCCGGACTGGCCCTCGCCGACAGCGGAGGCGCTTGGGATCGACGCAGCCGACCTGCGCGGCTGGTATCAGCGCCGCGACGGAGAGACGAACGTGTTCTTTGTCGTGGAAAAGGACGGCTCTTCGAGATTCTACAGGGTCGCCGCAGGCCGGGAGGCCATGGTCTTCGATCCTGTCAGCGGGCGTGAATGCGTGCGTTCGGCATTGTCTGCCAAAAAGCGGGGCGATGCAGCAGCTGACGTTCCTGTCGTCATAAGGCCGGTTAAAGACTATCCGGTCTGGGCGACAAGCCGAGTTTACGAGGGAACTGCGAACGTCCCGGAGGATGCCGCCGAATGCATTCTCGACCTTGGGGATGTCCGCGACTGGGCTACCGTGTACGTCAACGGACGCAAAGTCGCGGACATGTGGTGCCGTCCATACGCCTGCGACATAGCGCAACACGTCAAAGGAGGCGGCAACGTGGATATCCGCGTGGAGGTCGTCTCCACGTGGTACAATAAGCTGGTGCATGATGCAGGACTTCCAAAGGAAGATCGCACAACCTGGACGCTGAAAGGCCCGTCGGCAAAGATGCCATATTGTGAATCGGGTCTGCTAGGCCCAGTTCGCCTGTCGGCAGCAAAGTAACACGGAAAACACGGCTAAAAGCGGATGCGAATGATGCGCACCGGACCGATGAGACCGGAGTCGCGCAGGGGGCTGTCCTTCTGCGGCCCCGCAATCGTCCATGTGCGGCGATCCGCTTCGGACTGTCCTGCGTCAAACACAAGGCGGTTGTACCACGTATCGGTCACGGACACCTTCAGCGTGTTCCTGCCGGCCTTAACCGCGCCCGTCAGCGGGATGCGGTAAGGCTGGCTCCACACGTCGCCCAAGTCCTTGCCGTTAACCTCCACATTCGCAAGGGACTCCACGCGCCCGAGATCAAGCAGCACTATGGTATTTGCGTCAACCTTGTCAACCGTAAAGTCGATCAAGTAGTCGGCCGTCCCGGAAAACGCCTTCGCCTCAGTCGTTGTGCCGAGTTCCTTCCACGGCTTCAGCGCTTCGATCATCATCTCGCTCGACATTCCCCATCCCTCAGGAAACAGCACTTTCCAGGGACCGGCAAGCGCCGTCACGTCATTCGCGGCACTCACGACGGTGCGCGGCGTTTCCGTTTCGAGCTTCCCGCCACGCCTGAACACCACGAAGCGCGACTCATGCGGGGCGAGCGCGAGCGGAACCCACGTGCGGCCATCCTTCACGGACGCAGAATGCACCTTCTCGGAAAGGCCCGTCTCCGGATGCCAGATCTCGACCTCACCCGCACAACGGAAGCCGACGTCGCCGGCGAATCCCTCGTTCTGCCGTGCGGGCGAGACGAAGTACCAGTCCGCGTCGTCTGAGCGGCGGTGGTTCCAGACCATGTCCTCCGCGACGAGATCCTTTGCGATCTTCTCGGCAGCAAGCACAAATTCGAGCGGACGCCCGACGTAGATGTTCTTGGACGCCTGCATCGCCGCGAGCGCCTTGCCGAAACGCGCCTGCATCGCCGAGCCGCCACGCATCGTCGAGATACTTTCTGGCAACGCGGCAAACGCCGCCTTGGCGCCCTTCCGCACGCCGTCGAGGATCTTCTCCATCGTCTCGGGCATCATGCGCTTCGACTCGGGGACCCAGAGGACGCGGTACGAGATGCCGTCGGGCGTAGCCCATTCACCCTTGTTGTTCACGGAGATGCGCGTCAAAAGCGCGTCGGGGTTGCAGTAGTCGAACTTGTATCCGTCAGGGAACGTGGCGTTTTCGTTTGGCTTGTGGTCCCACTCGTCGCCGAGGTACCAGAGGACGTCGTTCGCCGGCCTGCCGGCCTCGAGCATCGTCTGGCAGCGCGCGAGGTAGGCGGTGAAGTCTGGCATGAACTTCCACCACGTCTGCCCACGCAAGAACGGCGTACCGATGTGCGCGCCGAAGGAAGTGCCAGGCGGCAGCCAGTCCGTGCGCGGGTTGTGCGTGTAGGTGTGGAACACCATGTGGGAGACGCCGCGCGCCATGTGGAGATTCGCGACGTACTTGAGATCGCGGAGCTTTTCGTCCCACGTGAGCTGGAACGAAGTAAACGCCTCGGCAGCCACGCGCTTCTTGCCGTAAAGGTGCGCGGCAGAGGCGCAGGGATAGACCGGCTTGAAGTTATGGTCCCCCACATAGCCGCGCTCGCGCGGCTGCCAGTATTCGCACATGGGCGTGTCGGCGTACTTGTAGAAGCGCATGATGTCGCCGGGGAGGACGTCGCCGAATGATGTCTCGAAGGAGATCGTCATGCCGTTCTCGTGGCAGCGCTTCGCCATCTGCGCGTAGAAGTTTTCGGTGATGAGGTCGCCGACGAGCCCACGCCAGTCGTTGAGGAAGCGAGCTGACACATCGGGGCTGTCGACCACGTACCCGAAGATCGCGGGCATCCACGAGAGGAGGTCGTATCCAAGGCGCTCGCTGAATATCTTGTCGAGGCCGGGCGTCCAGGTCTGGCGCTTGCACTCCCAGCTGTCCAAGTGCACATTCGCAAGCTTCCCGTGCACCGCACCGCCCGCGCGCGAGAGGCGACCGATGAAGTTGTCGAACTGCACGTTCGCGGCGACAGGCGAAAGTTTGTCGCACTCGAATCCAGTGCCCTCCTTTGGCGCTGGGCCGTTCCGGTACATGGTGTTGACGTGCCCCACACGCACAACAGCCCATTTTCCTGCGGGCGCGTCCCACGCGAACATGCCGTTCGGCTTCATGAACGCCGTGACGTTCCTCACTTGCGAGGACTTCACCCACGCCTCCTCGCTCTGCTTCGCGGGCGGGTTGCGCATCAGGCCGCGGAGCGTCCATCCGGCCTGCGCCTCCCAGTCGTCGTTGCGGGCGGAACTGAAGAGGCTGATACGGCCAAGCATAATCACGTGGCGGGGCTTGAGCATGACTGTCACCTGCCGCGTCGTCGTCTCGTCGCAGGCGTAGGTGAGAGGCCTGTCGTCCTGCCAATTGGCCTGCGGAATTTCGCGTGTGAAGAGCGTCTTGCCGTTCGCCTCGCAGACGACGGTCGTCTCTGGATCGTAGCAGAAGGCATGTCCGAGGCTGTTGACGCTCGGCAGCTCAACCGTGCGGATTGTGACTGGCTCGGCGAAGTCAAATGTTATCGTGACCGTCGCGCCGCCATGGATCTGGACGGGAGAGCTCTTCGTAAGCCATGCGTCCCAGTCCGCCTCGACGTTGCCCGAGACCTTCGCGGGCGTGAGCGCGGCGTCCCACTCCCCCGCCGGCGCGGGGAATGCGAGCACGGCGACGTCGCGGTAGTCTTTCTCGTCAGGGGCTGACGGCGCGAGCGAGGGGAGCTTCACCTCGATGCGCCTCCCGCCTTCGACGTCGGTGCGCTTCCAGACGAGATGGCGCATGGCGTTCTCCGGCTTGATCCAGGGACCGCCGCTCATCGCCCAGCCAGGACAGTTATGCATCGAGAGCGAAAGACCAAGTCTCTGGCATTCGTCGGCGACGAAACGCACGAGTCCATCCCACGACTCGCTCAGACACTTGATCTGCGGCGAAACGCCAGGCCAAGGTTTGCCATACTGTCCGTGGAAGAGAAGTATGCCCGCGATCCCGGCGTCCTTGATCGCCTCGAAATCTGCGGTGATGCCAGGTTTCGCGACGTTACCGCCGATAAGAAAGACATACGTCTCCGGTCTGTTCGCCACGGACGGATTGCGAAACTCGCCTTCGGGAGCGCCACGCGGCGCGGGGCCGCACATAAACGCACTCTCCGGTGAAAGCGAGCCGAGCGCAAATGCCGTCGACACGGCGAATGTCAGAACACAGGCAACCAGCGCAGCCGTGTTTTCAGTTTTCATACATTGAGGCAGTTGGCCCTAGTCGCCGAGCATGAACGAGAAGTCCTCAGTCAGGTCCTTGCCGACTATCCGCGACAGCCTCTCGCACCACTGGCGACGCTTCTCCAGGTCTGTCTTCGGCCGCTCGGAGTCGGGCAGCGCGCGGTATTCGGCGAACAGCTTCTCGAACGCCTCCCAGCCGTACTTCTGCTGGAGCTCGACGAAGAACGCCAGCCCAAGCCACGGATCGGACTTCCACTCGCCGAACGGACGCCCCGCCGCCTTCCATCGGGCCACGTTGCGCCAGACCGACGGATCGCGCATCTTGTCGGTCTCCATCGGCTTCTTGCCGCATATCCTCTCCATGTTGTAGAGCGTGAAGAAGTTGACGGTGACCTCCACCGTGCCGTCAAACGTCCAGTCGTCGTTCTGGTGGTTGTGGCCCATCTCGTGGAAGAACCCCCATGCGTGATCCCCTTTGCGAAGCGTGTCCGCGTTCAGAAGATGCACGATCGAGTGTTTCGGAAGCATTATCGGGTATCCGTTGTGCATGTATCCGGCGCACAGCTGCACGTCGAAGCACATGCGCTCCTTGCACCGGCGCACCTCCGGGATGCCGGTCAGGTGCGCGTCGTCGGCAAGCACCCTGCGCCACACGTCCAGCACCTCCTGAGGGTCGGACCCGTTCATCGCCGTCTCCCGCGGGACTGTGAGCGCGATGACGTCGCTTTCGATCTCCGCCACAGGAGACGGACTAGACTTCAGCGCGGCCTTCCACGACTCGAGGGAAGTCTTCCCCTCCACATACCAGGCGGCCGGGCACGCCGGCCCGATCGTCACGGGCACGATTCCGTCCCTGTGAGCACCCGAAGGCACCACAACGTACACCATCCCGCCGAACGGCGACGCGAAGGTGGTCTCGCGCCGGTCAAGCGGCAGCTCGACCGAGACCTGCGGCGCGCGCAGCCACTGCGCGTGCCGCGTGTTGTTGCAAGAGGACGTGCCGACGCGCACTCTGAGCCCGGCCTTCTCCATGCCATCGGGCAGCGCGACCGTGAGCGGCTCGCCGGCGGCGGCGAACAGCCCCGTGCCGTGCCACTGCGGAACCGAAAGGCTTACGTCCACCGTACGCGTCACGCGCGGAGCGCCGGCCGAAGGAAGCCCGGGGTACACGGCCGCGGCGGGATGCGCCGGCCAGCAGCGTCCGGGATTCTCCTGCCATTCCTGCATGTGCAGCATCATGCCAAGACGGCTTCTGGCGTTGGAGGTCGTAAGCGGCCTCTCCGGCGAGGGCAGGCAGTCTACGTCGGCCGCAATGGCCTTGATGCGCGGAAGCAGCGACTCGTCGCCGTCGGGAAGCACCTTCGCGAGCTCGCCCAGAACCATGGCGCAGCGAGCCGCGACTTCCTTCGACAGCGAGCCCGACCCGGGAGCCACGAGCCTCAGCGCATCCTCTCCGACGGCGCCGGGCAGATCGCCCTTCGCGACCATGTACGTCCTGCCGTCGCCCGCAGCCGACACAAGCTCCGTGGAGTAGAGGCCGCATCCGCCCAGTGCGATGTTGAACGGGTTCTCCGTCTTCATCGACTTCCCGCCGGACATCTGGTGCCACCCCCATCCGACGGATATGCAAAGTGCGCCGCATCCGCGCCTAACGAAGGCGGAGAGCATCGCGGCCTCTTCCAGCGAATGGCTGTTCGGCTCTGCCACAAGCACGGCGCCGTCGGGGAGCGAACCGAGTTCGCGGTAGCTGCCTACCGTCACGACATCGACCTTCCCCAGTGCGCGAGCCACCGAGTCGCGCATCCCCACCCTGGCCGAATCGACGTACACCGTGGATGGTGCCTTGCCGCCAGCGAGCCAAACAAGGCACTCGCGCAGGAACTCCCTGTTCGCCGTTGCCGCCTCTCCGGTGAAGAACGCCTGGTGGCCCGACGCCAGCACGCGCCCGCGTCCGTATGAACTGGCAGCCATGGCAGGGATCTCCAGTTCGCCCTTGCCGTCGAAGTATCGGCCGGACTTCCCGAACACGACGGGGACTGCATCGCCGCCGGAGGCAAGAATGGCCCCCGGCAGGGCGCCCTTGGAAAGCAGGACGCGGTCAAACGCCGAAGACAGACGGTCCCTCAGCTCCGCCGCCGGGCTTTTCGCTTCCGGCTCCACCGCACTGCGGTCCGTGACTTTCCTCTGAGAGTCAACAAGCGCGTCAAGCGCGGCGCACTCTGCCGGGCGCTGCCCGATCTTTGTCTTCGCGACAGTGCGCAACTTGAGGTTCTTGTTCTCGGTGTCACCACCGGTCGCGAGGGCAAAGCCGCACTCCACCACCTCGGCGTCGATCGTCATGATCGAAGGGTTTCGGTCGGCCGTGAACCGGCCGTCTTCCATGGCCGTCCACTCTCCGCCGACGGGCTTCGCGAAGAAGTTCGTGAACCGCGCGCGGCGAACCTGCCCGCGCGACTCCTCGTTGCGGCGAAAGTCCTCGACAAAGCTGCACACGTCCTTTATGACGTGGGCGCCTTTCGTCTGGAGCGTGCTGAAGGTCGCTATCCTGAACCAGGCGCCGTCGCGGAAGAGATAGCACGTGAACGCCGTCCTGTGGTCGCCGTCGGGGCGTGCATGCACGGCGAAGCGGCATGTCTCGCCGACTTTCCAGTCAAACGGCATCAAGGACCTTCCGCCGGTGCCTTCGCCACCGAAACGGCTGATCGACACGCCCTCGCCCGCATACAGGTTCTTTGTACGCACCTTCTCGTCGACGCCATCGGCTTTCGCCTTGAAGTCGAACGGATCGCCCGGATCCCACACGGAGAAGATCGCAATCTTCCTGCCGTCGTAGGACTCCTGGATGCCACAGTAGCCGCAGCTGAAGCAGATGACCGAGAAGTAGCTCCCCGGAACGGACTTCTCGACCGTAACCTCGCCATATACCCATTCGGCGCCGGGCGCCGGATGCCACATGTGTACCGAGCGCGCGGATATCGGGCTTGGAGCCGCACCTGCGGAAAAGGCAATGCAAAATGCCGCAGCCATTGCAAATACACGCATTTTCTTGATCTCCTGTTGTCCGTACCTTGCCCGTTGCGGAGGTTACCTGCAGATGATGACCGTACCGGCGGGCTTCGCTTCGAGGACGATTTCGCCATTCTCTACCGACACGCCCTTCACCCACTTGGGCGCACCCGCCTCGAGCGTCACCGTCGCGTCGGCGAACTTGCCGCCCGTCGTCAGTACGTTACGGCCGCTGTGCGCACGCACCCCGTCTGCCGCGGTGATCCGCACCGTCACGTTGGTCGTCAGGCCTTCGGCGAACGTCACAGTCTTGCCCTTGAGCGCCAGCACCGGATTGCCCATGTTCGTGTAGTTGAAGCCGAGGACGGCACCGTCCCCGAGCGACAGGTTGCCGCCGAGCGCAACCGTACCCGACTGCGCGACCTTCAGCGACGCGCCGGAGTTGACCGTTGTCGCACCTGTCGTCGGATACTTCCCGGGGTTGATCGCGAACGTCGCCGGTTCCTTCACCGTGATCTCGCCATGGTAGGCTTCTTTGCCGTTGAGCGCGACAGGCGAATAGTTGCAGAGGAACGTGCCCTTGCCCTCGACCGTCAGCGTGCCAAGCACCGTAAACACGGCGTTGCCCGTTATCGTACGCCCGATGGAACTGTCCGTGTAGTCCGTCGTGTTCAACGTGAGCGTTGGATTGGCCCAGTTATACCTCAAGCCGATGGGCGAGTCGATGCTGAAATCGGCCTCGGCCTGGATGGAGGCCTTGTCATATAATGGAATCCAGAATCCGCCCTCGCCGGAAAGACCGCCCTCACCGATCACCCATTTGCTGAGAGCGCCATTTCCGGTGTTTCGCGCAAGGCGGAACGACCAGTACTCCTGTCCGGAAACAGTCCCCTTGTCGGAGACAAGCCCCTTCGCGGCAACGGCCCCGTCGCACCGCGCAACCGTAGGCCAGATGTCATGGTCGTCGTTGTCGGCGTTTCCGTTGCCGGATATCGTGCCCGTCACCCTGAACAAGCCGCCTGCGGCGACGCTGTAGGCGACATACCTGCGGGCGGTCAGCGTGTCGAGGACCAGATCGCCGTCGAGCGTGACGGTCGCGTTCGCGCCGACCGCGACCTTCGAGGTGTCGCTGAACGACTTCGCCGCGAGCGCACCTGTGAACGTCACGACGCCCTCGCCCATCGTCACCGCGTCGAACGTCGCGTCGATGTCGGCGTTGATCGTCGTATTTCCGCTGAGGGACGAGAAGTCGATGTCGTCGCCCGCCTTCGGCGCGACGTTGTTGAGCCAGTTGCCGGCGGACGACATCTTGCCGTCGCCCGCGAAGCCCGTCCAGAAGATGCCGGACGGATTGCCGACGAAGAGGACGAGCGTGTTACCGTCCACGGCCCAGGAGTATTCGAGCGCATTGTCCGTAAGCGCGGGCACAAGCTTGCCCTGCACGTCCGAAACGGCGATGCCGGTCTTTTCAAGGATCCGGTACACGCCCGTCGCGAAGCCGCCGTTCTTCGTGAGCGACACGGCGCCGCTCTCGGGGAGCGTCAGGCTCGTGACCGCAATCGGCGCCACGCCTGTGAGCTCGTTGATGTGGAACTCCGCGCCTTCCTCAAACGCGACGTCGGCGAGCGTCACCTGCGTTGTTCCAGGCACTGTAAGCGTCGCGCCGTCCTTCACCGTCACGGGACGGGCAACCGAGAGCCCGGCGTTGACGACCGTCGTTCCCGCCTCACACACGAGCGGCGCGGAGGCCGTCTGGCTTCGCGCGATCGTCAGCGTGCCGTTGCCTGTGGACGTCACCGCGCCAATGCCGCCGAAGTTAGCGTTCAACGTGACGTTCTTGCCGTTCTTGTCGATGACGAACCCGCCCTCGCCGACGGTGAACCACTTCGCGTCGTCCGACGGCGCGACGATGTTGCCGGCGTCGCGGAACACGTACCGCGTGCCGCCGCCGAAGCGCGCTTTGACCGTCTGTGTGTTTCCGCGCACCTGGAACGTGCCGGACGTAATCACGCAGTTCTCGAAGTCCGCCGTGTAGGAAGACGCGGACTGAACTCGGTCGTTTCCGAGTTGGATGTCCGCCGCCACGATGAAGGAGTCCTCCGCCGTCAACGAGAGAGACGGAGTGGCGGCGTTCTTTGTGCTGCCATGGTAGCCGAGGTAGATGTATCCTACGGAATTCTTGGTGCGGATGGTCGATCCGCCGGTGACGGTCAGATTGACCGTGGGCGTGTCGTACGAGGACAGGTCCTGGCAGGTGAGGAAATGAAGGTTGCCGCCCGTCTCGAAAAGACCGCCGTCGGTCACGTTGATGTCAAGCCGCCCGTTGGCCGACGCCTGCATGAACCAGTTGTTGGCCTGGGCACCCGACGTAAAAGCGCCGCCGGCGATGTTGACGATTGAATGTCCGGACGGATTGACGGAATAGCGGTTGGCGCAGGAGAACGTAGTCCCCTTGGCGATGGTCAGGACGGCGGGCATCGAGCCGAGGTAGTCGATGTTTCCGCCCGAAGCGGTGGTGAACACGCCGTTCGTGAGCGTGACGTTCATTCCATTTGCGGTATAGTTGCTTGGCGTGCCGGTGAGAGTCTGGCCGCCGTAGTCGAGGGTGACGGGTTTCGCTGCGTCCTCGCCGAGCGTGAACTTCGAGGCGTCCAGTGTTGCGCCGCTCGCCATCTTGAGCGTACCCTCCGCCACGGTCGTCTGCTCCGAGCGCGACTTACCGAGCGTGAGCGCGCCCGCGCCGGTCTTCGTGAGCGCGCCGGCCGTCGGCGCGGAAATGGTTGCCGAGACACCTGATGCGACCGAAACATCCGGGACGGTGAGCGTTGCCGTGCCGCCGACTGTCGCGTCGGCGCGGAAATCCACCTTGGTAGCCGACACGTTGGCGTTGAGCGTCGCGGCGTCGCCCGCGTTCTCGAACACGGCCGTGTTGCCGTCCGCCCACGCGGACGCCGCGCCGCCGACCATCCACAGGGAACCGCCCGTCCATTCACTGCCAGCAGAGCCGCCATTCCACACGTAGTCGCCCTGCGCGCCAAGTACGAACGCGAAGCCTGCCAGAAGCGCGAAACACTTCCCAATCGTTGTGTTCCAATTGCCGGTGTATGGTCTTCCTTCAAGTGTTTTTGCCGTTTTCATGGATTTTCTCCTTTTTATGAAACTGGAAATATTATACATTCATCCAACATTTTATTCAACGGCAATCTCTTACGAAATCTGATACAATTCTAAAAATCTTTTTAGAAATATGCATGGCACTTGCGTTGCACCATGCGTGTCTGGTAAAATATCAGAAACAATGAAAGTAGAACATCCATTCCAGCCAGGGAAACACAAAAAGGTCGCATTCATCACCGATTCTATCGATACACCATCTTTTACGCAGAGGATTCTCTCCGGCATCGCCGAGTACATGCAAAAACGGCGAGGTTTCGTCCTGCAGCAGATACCATTCGCAGAAATCGCAAACGACACCCTCAACGATCGGTTCGACGGCATCATCTCCAATCTGTCCGCCAAGCACACCCGCAGCCTGCTGGACATGCTTGGAGAGCCAAAAATGCCAATCGTCGATACCGGCGCCGAAATCGAAGACCCTTTGCTTATCCGCGTTGACGTTGACATTGTCCGCGAGGGGACGATGGCGGCGGAGTGGTTTCTGCGGCGCGGCTTCAGGAACTTCGCGTACTGCGGTTTCCACGGCACAACCACATATCCATGCGACGAAATTCTCGAAAACGCATTCGCGTCGACAGTGGAAAAGGCAGGTTGCCAGTGCCTCGTGTTCAACATGCCGCCAGTGACGAACGAAGACAAGCAGTACCTCCACTTCGTCGAGCTTGCCGTGGAGGAATGGACCGCTACACTTCCGCAGCGCACGGCGGTTTTCTGCATCCAGGACCGTCGGGCCGCCATTCTCGCGCAGACCTGCCTGACGCTCGGCAGGGCGGTACCAGACGACATCGCCATAACTCGAACCTCGAAGGACAGGGGTATGCCGCCATGCGCATACTGGCGGACGCCATCGAGAATCCCGTAGCACCCAAGCTGCGGCCGGTTTTCCGCGTCCAGCCGCTCGGAATCGTCGAACGCGAATCGACAGCCGTCTATCCCGTGGACCCGCCGTTCCTCGCAAAGGCGCTCCTGCTCCTTGACGAGAAAATGGATCGGCCACTCTCGGCAGCAGCTCTTGCGGAGGCGGCTGGCGTGTCCTCCGCAACCCTTCGCGCGGCTTTCAGGAAAGTCCTCGGGACAAGCCTTGGGAAATACGCCCTCTCCGTCAGGATGCACGAGGCGAAGCGCCTCATAATGGAAGAGCGTTTCAGCGTCAAGGAAGTCGCCGCCAGGATCGGATTCTCGTCGCAAGCCTACTTCTGCTATGCCTACCGCGCCTTCTACGGCCACCCTCCGTCTCATTCCCGAAACGCGAAACGAGTGGTTGTGGGACCCTTGTGATACGGTAGATGTGATACGGTCAGTACCCTTTCGCAAACGACCCAAACTTGGGGGACAGACCCCGCGAAAGGTCCATTTTTCAAGGGGTTTGCGTTTCTCCCCGCCGGCAGCGCTCATGGCAGCATTGCCAGCAGCTTCGCAATCTCCTTCCGGTCGCGGGTGGTGTAGGAAGTGACGCGGCGACCGAGGCAGTTGATGGACGAGCCAAGGCCATGCAGCTCGACGTTGTCGATAATGAGAAATCGGTCGTGGAAGTCGTCGGAGTAGGTGACGGAGAGGCCCTTGTACTGACGGTTGAACTTCGCGATTTCG
>CACYNF010000049.1 GCA_902775595.1 uncultured bacterium
TCGATCCCACATTCCCGCCGGGTTTGCCCACATCGCCACGCTCCTTCGCGATTTCGTCCGCACCGTAATCTCGTCTTTCCCTCCCCTCCCGCGCCGCAGCCGCCTGCGGCAGCACGACGTCCGCCGGCATCGGGTCCGCGAGATCCGCCACCTGCTTAAGCTTCTTCGCGACGGCCTTGTAGCGCATCGCCGTCGTGTACTTCTCGTAAATTTCCGGCAGGTTGTCGCATAGCCAGCCCTTTACCCCCGGATTGCGCCCGACGATCACCCCGTCTTCATTGCGTCTCAGCGAGTTGTCGAGGTAGCACTCGAGGTCCTCCAGGAGACTCCCGAACCTGATCGCCGCCTCGTGCGAGTCCCTGCGGTGGTTCCACGCCTCAATGATCGCCTCGCGCGTCGGGCATGCGTTCGTCGTGCTCCTCGCGCGGATCCTGCGCCGCTCGGCCGCGAGCGCACGGCGGCGTTCGTTCTCCGCCGCATAGTACCTCGGACGCCTCTCGGCGGCCTTCAGCTTCGCGACGCGGAGCGAGCAAAGCCAGTGACGGAGGCGGAAATACTCACTGCAGAGGTCCTCGCGGAAAACCCAGTCGAGAATCTCCATCGCGTCAACAAAACCATAGCGGTTCATACGCACCGGACGGGTCATCGCCCGCTCGTACTCGTCGTAGTTCGGTCTTGCGTCGCCGAGCGACGCCCACGATTTCACGATCTTCGCCTTGTTCATGCCGCACATCATACCAAACCCCAGCGAGGAAAGCAACGAGAAAATAGGATTATGGTGCGGACGAAATCTTGTTCGAAACCAGCAGGATGGCATGCGCTCAATATTTCCACAAGTAGGATTATGGTGCGGACGATGCTGGATGGCGCGATGCCGCGCCCTATTCAGCGGCAGCCCGGAAACAGCCGCTTCGCGTGGCCTCTACCCGCTTCCGAGATCATTCAAAGGGTTGAAATCGCAAAAACCCCCGTAAAACGCGCGTTCCACGGGGGCTGTCCCCAAATATTCTTTTTTCTCCTTGTGTTTTGCTGGTTTGTGTTCGTCCCATGGCCACCCGGCCACGGGAAATCCGCTATCTGCCGCGTTGGTCAACCGGCAAACAAAAAAAGACCCTCTGGCACCAAGCCAGAAGGTCTTAATAAGGCATAAAAAAAGCGCATCGACTATCGATGCGCCATCGCCATTTGAAAAAGTCTAAACAAACAAGTGTAAAAAATAATTCCTACAAATCTCCTACAAAACTGTAGGAGATTAGACATGGCGAACAATCTCCGCCCTGTAACAGCCGTCTCGCGCGTTTTATACCCGCTTCCGAGGTCATTCAAAGGGTTGAAATCGCGGAAAACCCTGTAAAACGCGCGTTTCGCGGGGTCTGTCCCCACCTTTTCCCCACCTTTTCCGCCGATTTGTTATTTACACGAACACTCAAGCGCCCGGCGGATCACTTCGGCGTGGGCCCTGCGAAGCACTTCGGGATTGTACTTTAGAACCTTGCGGTCGTATGTGAGAAGGCCGTTGATCTCGATCTCCACGTCGGTCGTCTGGGTGTAGATGGAGCCCGCAAGCCCCTGCGCCGCGAAATCGCCGAGCTTCTCCATGAGACCGAGATACGTCTTCTCCAGCCCCTCGCGCGTCTTCGTGTCTTCGATTCCGCCGTAGCCCCAGTCGCCGTCGCTCTGCTCGCCGAGCGCGGCCCGGCCCTGGTCGAACGCGCGCCAGACATGCCCCTCGACGGGATGGCCGAGGCCGCCGAACTCGCCGAGGAATGAGACGCGCCGGTCGTTCACGGACGGCATCGCGGGGCCGCGATAGCGATGGTAGTCCACCACATCCGCCGCCTCGCACACGCCCGCCGGCCGGTGCGCCGTGATGACATGCGGCTTGCGCCAATCCAGCTGCAAAGCTCCGCCTTCCCAGTCCTGCCAACCGGACGGACCGTTAACTAGCCTGGTCGCGTCGTAGCGCTTCACAAAGTCCAGCGTAGTATGCGTAAGATTTCCATCGTGCTGACCCCATCCCTCGTTGTACGGGACCCACATGACGATGGACGGGACCTTGCGCAGCAGATCGATCATGCCCTTCAGCTCCGCGCGGTAGAGCGCATAGCCCTTCACGGTCGAGGCCTTGAACGGCCCGTTCGGGTCCGTGTCGTGGCACGGCATGTCCTGCAGAACGAGAAGCCCCATCCTGTCGCAGAGCGCGTAGTAGCGGAGCGGCTCGACCTTGATGTGCTTGCGCATCGTGTTGAACCCGCAGTCCTTGAGCGTCCTGATGTCGAACGCCATCGCCTCCTCGCTCGGCGGCGTGAGGAGTCCGTCAGGCCACCACCCCTGGTCAAGCGTGCCCATCACGTAGTACGGCGCGTTGTTGAGGTAGAACCTCAGCACGCCCTTCGCGTCCCTGCGCTTCTCGAACTTGCGCATCGCGAAGTAGCCCTTGATCTCGTCCCTGCCGTAGCGCGCCGTGAAGTGATAGAGATTCGGCTCCTCCGGCGACCAAAGCGCGACGGGCGCGGGCAATTTAATCGTAATCGACTCATTTGAGATGAATGATTCTTTAACGCAGAGACGCAGAGGCGCAGAGTTGTTTTGGACAGGATTGACAGGATTTTCGATTTCAACCGTCCCTTCCGTCCTTTCTTTCCCTTCCGTCCCTTCAATCTTGAATTTCAGCGTCACCTCGCCCTTGTCGATGTCGGTCGCCACGTCATAGTCGGCGATGTACGTCTCGGGAACCGTCTCCAGCCAGACAGTCTGCGTGATGCCGCTCGAGCGCGTATAGAAGCACGCGTGCGTCTTGAACGCCTGTTTGCCGCGCGACTGGATGAAATCCTCCGTCGGATCCCACACCAGCACCGTCAGCGTATTCGCGCCCTTCTTCGCGAATGGCGTCAAGTCGGCCGTGAACGGCAGCTGCCCGCCCTCGTGAAGCGCCACCTCGTCGTGGCCGAGATATACGATGGCGCGGAAGTCGACCGCACCGAAGTGGAGGAGGATGCGTTCGCCCGGCTTTGGATCGAGGTCGATCATGCGCGTGTACCAGAGGTATTCGTCAGGTTCCAGCAGCCGTCCGCCGCATCCGGAAAGCGGCGCTTCCAGTGCGAACGGCACGCGGATCCTGCCGGTCCATTCCGTCGGCCGCGCGGCCGTGTTCGTAATCGCCGTGATCGCGTAGTCCCAGTCGCCGTTGAGACACGTCCAGTTTGCGCGCGCCAGCTGCGGACGCGGATAGTCGCGCCAGCAGTTTTCGCTCGTCACCTGCTCGCCCCACGGCGTCATCATCGGCGCGGCGGCGGCGGAAATCGCCGCGATCGCCGCGACTGCGAACATCATTCGTTTCATCGGTGCTTTCCTTCCTTTCCAATGGTATATGCGGCGATTATACCACGGCGCACATTCGGCGGTCAAGTCGATGACAATACTTTATCCGCAAGAGTTTATTTCCTAAAACGGAAATTGCCGAAGCCACGCATCTCAAGACAGCCGCCGCCACCCGCCTGTAAACCGCGCGGTTTGCAGGGTCGCTGATCAGTTCATTTTGCGCTGACATTTCCCGGATAGAGCGTGATGCGTCCGTTCTGCTCGGTCACGAGAAGGAATCTGTCGCCGTCAAGCGGACAAAGCGAGTTCCAAAGCCCCCGGTCCCTGCCGAACACCATGCCGGGCGGCGTGGATTCGCCTCGCATGGTAGTGAACCGCCCGTCCTTGATTTCTCTCTTCGGCACGGCGGCTACACGCGCAACCGATGTCGCGGACGGATCACCCGGCAGCGGCGTTTCATGCCAAGACAGCAGGATGTAGTTCTTTGTCGCAACGATATATGGCGCGCTGCCATGATGCTTGCACCAGTCGGGAGGATTTGCAAGCGGCTCGAAACGGTCAGGCGACGGCGCAAGGACCGGCTTTAGCCAGTTGTCTTTAATTCCTGTCCGCACAATCTGCGGATGAAGGCGCGTTTTCGCCGGATTCGACTCGATTGCCATGTATCGCCACGGACCGAGTTCCATCACGACCGGCATCCCGTCGCGTCGTTCCGCCGTGTAGCTCGCGATCCTGGGGGCGCTCCAGTTCTCTCCGCCATCGGCGGTTTCAATCAGCGAAATATTCTGCCACTCGCATTTTGCCTCGACATACGGAGCCTCGTTCGCAAAGTAAATCTGCGCGGCATTCCCCTTAAGCGGCAGAACGAATGGCTCATAGCATCCGTGCGGCACACCGTCGACCGGCAACGCCACCTCTGCGCGATACAGCACCTTCAGCGGCGACCACGTTCTGCCCGCGTCATCGCTCGTCGATATGGCGATCGCGCAAGGATGGACGTCGTGCCGCCAGCCGTCCGGCCGCAGATTGCACGCATAGACAATGCGCCCCGTCTCGAGCTGCGCAAACTCCGCGTTCGCCAGATGGACTCGCACAGTCTCGCTTCCGTTCGTCGCGGTGAAGTCGCGCGCTACGGCAATCGGCTCGCTCCACTCCCGCAGATTCTCCGGCGACGCAAAACGCGCGACAACACCGCCGCCCGCCGAATACGCCGCCATGAACCGTCCGTCCGCGAGCCGATGCACCCGCGCATATCCGCCCGGTCCAAGATCCACACCCTCGTCCCAATCTATCTTGATCGGCTCGCCAAGACCTGTCTGAGCTGACAGCACCGAAAGCGCCCCCATCAGGGCCATAACACCTATACCCATACGAATCTCCATTTACTTTCTCAAACCATTCGCCACCCGTAGTTGCGCGATGACATGTCCACTCTGATTACTTTGCCAATGCCGTGGAAACTCTTTCGACAACCTGCGACGCGAGTAGCTCGTATCCGGCATGCGTGTAATGGTGCATGTCCACCCAGTACGTCCTGCGGTCGAGCGGATTGACGAGAGAATAGAGATCGTCCTCGTCGATTCCACCAACGTCACTCGCGGCGCGCCGCGCCGCCGCGTTGAGCCGGGCGACCTTTTCAGACTTGGCGGAGTCTTCCGTGTTGAGCGGAGTCGAAGTCGCCCAGACAAGTTTCGCGCCGGGCTGCTTCTCCCTGATGAGGCTGAGCGCGGCACGGTAGGACTTTTCATAGTCAGCATCTGGCGTATCGCACGAGTGGAGGCCGTTGTTGAAGTGTATGACATCGTACTTCGCCTCATCGAGATAGAAAGCGAGAAGCTGCAGATATCCTGGGCTTGTCACGCAGTAGGACGATATCCAGTAAGTCACGTTGGCGCGTCCCTCGAACATAGCCGCGACCCTGCCCTGATAGCCGTTGCAGATCGAGTCGCCGACCATCAGGACACGCGGAAGCTCCTTCTTAGCGTCGGTGAGGTGGTAGGCATAGCTGATCGACCACTCGGTGTTTTCGTGTCCGCGCACATTCTCCGCCACAGGGCAATTCTCGGCAATGGCATCTGGCGTAAGCGCGGAATCGGCGTCGCACCCTCGTTCGAAGAAATCAACGATTTCATTTATACGCTCCGGCGGAAAACCGTGCGGATGATGTCCACGTCCGTTTTCGCGGCGAACGTCAATCTTGCCACCCGCCGCCTTGAAACGTTCGGCGAACGGCTCGCTGTTGAATTGCGACGGCACCGTCTCGTCATTGTCTCCGTAGACGAGAAGCAAAGGCACCTTGTACGCAGCCAGCGTCTCCGCCATGTTGAGCGGCATCTCCTTGTCCTCGCTCCACTTCGCTCCTCCAGTCGGCAGTCTATTCGCCCATGGACCGATCGCCGCCACGAGAGCGCAGCCAGTCTTTCCTTCGGCATAGGAGAATCCGTCAAAGTTGAGAAGCGGCGCATCGAGAAACACCCGCGAAACGCACTGCGGGTATCTGGTAGCGTAGCGCACAGAGAAGAATCCGCCCCAGCTCATCCCGACGAGACGCGTCTTTGTCGCGAAGCCAAGCTCGTCAACAAGGTAGCTCTGGAACGCGCGACTGACCTTCAGTCCCTCCTCGTCCATTTTGTGGCCAAAGGTTTCAATCGTCACATGATGCCATCCGCGCGCGAGAAGATCGGTGACGCCCGTGCGCTCGACGAAAGCGTCCGCCCATTGCATCGTCCATGTCCACGGCCGACCCTCCGCCGCCGCGACCTTCGGACTCACCACCCATGCGGTATGTCCGTTGAAGTCGAAGACTGTGCGCGGAAAGCCGTGCCACACGTCCTCTTTCAGAATCTTGTGCTTCGCCGCGATTCTGCCACCGATGGCGGTAGCCCACGCCGACTTTTGCGCCACAAGATCGACCTCCGCAAGAGCGATGCGGTCGTTGCCGTTGAGCGCATGCGTCGCCGTGAACCTGAAGTAGCGCGCGAACATCGGCGCGGCAAACATGACGCGCTGCCGCACCGGATTCGCCGCGAGGTTCCCAAATTCGCCCGCCGCAGCCAGTTTCCAGTCGCTGCCGTCCGCCGAAACGTGGAACTCGTATCCGTCGACCATTCCGTTCAAAGTCCCGTCATGACGCGGCGTATAGTCGAAACCGCGCATCTCCAGAAGCTCGCCGCAGTCGACCGTAAAACTCTGCGGCGGCGCAAACGGGCTCCTGCCCGTCGGATGTGTGTTCCACAGCGTATCGTAATTGCCGTCGATCGCGTTCTTCGCCGTAAGCATCTCCTTGCACGTCTCGTCGATGACGCGCCACTTCGACTTCGGATACGTATCCTTCGCCCGCGCACCGTCATCACCAGCGACTTCGGGAACCGGACGCAGCGAAACCGACAACACCTGCGGCGGAGCGATGCCGCTGAACGTCACGCGCACCTTGTCGCTCTCGATCTCGTCAAAGCGCACGATGCGCCTGTGACCGACCGTTGTGCCCTTCCCGATTGGCTTCCATGTCCCGGCGCAATGCGCCTCGACCTCAAAGGACGATATGCACTGGCCCTTCGCGATGTCTTCGCGAATGTCGACGCACGCAAACCGCGCGGCTTTCGGCAGCGCAAGCTCCATTACGAGCCGGTTCTCCTGGCGGCTGCTCTGTATCTTGGCCTCCTTCGCGAAATCCGTCCTGTTGAACGCGCGCACCCATTCGCCGAACTCCGCGAGCCTCCGCACGTCGTCCTCGCAGATGCGTCCTTCCCTGTCTGGCGCGATGCCGAGGTTCATAACAGCGCCACGGCCTACAGTCTCAAAATAGGCTGTCGTCAGTTGGGAAAGCGACTTCGGCATCTGCTCCTGATGCCAGACCCATCCGCCGCGCAGTGGAAAGTCGGCCTCTGACGGCATCCAGTAAAGCTTTCCGTCCGCCGCCTTGTGAGGACACCACCACGTCTCCGGACTCGTACCCCGTTCATTGCCGCACCAGGCTGCGGACCATTCGCCGCCGCCGCCAAACGCGACGGCCAGCGGATGCTTAGTGTGCAGTTTCGCAAGAAGCTCGTTCAGCCTGTAGTAGTCCTTCGGAATCGAACGAGACTCGCCCTTTCCACCGTTCGCGCCGCCGTACCATCCGCTGCCGCCGTTCGCTCCGTCCAGCCATATCTCGCAAAGCTCGCCGTAGTTGGACATCAGATCGTCCCACTGCGCAAAGAAATAGTTGACGTATTCCGGCTTCGCATACGACGCCTGATGACGGTCCCACGGCGAGAGGTAGACGCCGAAACCGAGTCCCTCCCGACGGCAGGAGTCGGACATCTCGCGCACGATGTCTCGGCCTGTGTTCGGCGCGGGAACAGCGGACATCGAATAGCCGACATTGTCCTTGGACGGCCAGAGGCAGAATCCGTCATGGTGCTTCGCGACGAGAACCGCGCTCTTGATTTCAGCTGCCTTCATCGCCGCGACCCACTGCGCCGGATCAAGGCGGCTCGGCGTCACCACAGTTGTAGGAACGTTTCCGAATCCCCATTCCTGTCCGGTATATGTGTTCGGCCCCCAGTGGATGAGCGCCATGATCTCGCGCTCCTGATACGCAAGGTGTGCCTCGCTCGGCAGCACCGATGCGTCGGGCACTCCGTCGCCAAACGCGGTGCCGACACACAGCGACGCTGTCGCGGCGGCCAGCAAAGTCTTTCTCATCATCTTAATCACTCCTTCTCAATTGCGATAGGCAGAGAAGTCGCGCAATTGCGGCTCCATGTCACACTTCTTGACCGTGAGCCTCAGTCGCCTCGCATTTACGTCGGCGAATCTGGCGATGTACTTATGGCCTATGCTTGAGCCATTGCACACCTGCCGCCATTCGCCGCCCACGAGCGCCTCGACCTCGAACTCCCTCACGCGCTCGCCGCGTTCGATGCGCTCCATGAGAACCACCTGGTTGACGGGACCCGAGTCTTTCGGGACCGTCATCTCGATGAGCGCGCCTTCGCCCTCCGTCGAACAGAGCCTGTTCGCGTAACGCCCTTGTATGCGACGGCCGAACTCGGCATACATCTTCATCTCTTCTTCCTTGATGAGTCCGTCCGTCTGCGGCGCGGCGTTGAGCAGCAGATTGCAGTTGTGTCCGACGGACGAATCATACATATTCATAAGCTCGTCCATCGTCCAGTACCGACCCTTGTCCGTGCAGAACCAGCCGTCCTTGATTAGCGGCACGTCGCATTCGCCGGGCATCCACTTGCGGCCCGCGGGGGTGCCGGTGTTTAGTTCGGTACGCGTCTCCGTCACGCCGTCGGACTGCGTTATGTCGCGTCCCGTGGCCCAGCACGGATACGGCGCGATGCCGCGCTCGTTGCCTACCCAGCGGATCAGATTCCTCGCCTCCCTGGGCCCCTGAAAGAGAATCGCGTTCGGCTGACACCTTTCGATGATCGGCAGAAGGTCAGGCCCGCCCTGCGACGGCGGCATGATGCCGCCGTCAAACCATATTTCTGCAAGTTCGCCGTACCTTGTCCACAACTCCTCGCACATGCGCTCGCACATCCGTGCGTACCTCGCGACTGTCTCGGGCGACGGCTCGCCGAGCCACCCCTTCGCCACGACGGCACCTTCATCGACACCGAGATAGCTGTTAGTGGAGGTGCTGGCGTACAATCCCGGCTTGAGGCCGTATTTTCGCGCGCTGTCGACAAAGTCCCTCACGACATCGCCCTTGCCGTCACGCCAGGTCGACTGCTTGAGTCCGTACGGATACAGGTCGCTCTGCCACTGGAGAAATCCCGAACCGTGCTTGGCCACGAGCACGACGTACTTCGCACCGTAGGCCTTCGCCGCCTCCATCCACTGGTCCGTGTCGAGCTTCGCGGGATTGTAGAGCTTTGGATCGGGAAAGTCCTTGAAACTTCGCCAGTTCCAGTTTGGCTTGAATACTGGGATGTCGAAGTGGAAGAACATCCCGAGCTCCATGTCGGCCCACGCCTTTTGCGCGGAGGTCGGGAGCGCCAGCACACCACGCGCGCCGTCCTGTGCCAGCGCGAAATGCCGCGCCAAGGCCGCATATGCGCCGGACGCCGCAGCCGATTTGATGAACTCTCTTCTGCTCGCTATCATCGCAATTCCTTTCGCAAGACTTACGTGCTGCCTTCTCAACCGAAGTGAAACGTCATATCGGCGGACTGTATCACGGGATGCGTCTCGCGTCCGTCCCTGTCGTACTTCGGGTAGTTCGCATCGGCGGGCTTTACGCCAAACAGCCAGTCCGCCTTCGAACCCTCGATTCTGATGCGTCCGTCCTGCCACAGCGTCAGCACGCCGGAAAGCGGCTCGGTCCATCCGAGCGTATACTGCGCGCCCGGATGGGTCTTCATGTACTCTGCCGGATACTTTGCGTGCTTCGGCCCGAACCACTGGTAGTTCGCGCTGTTGACGTCCCAGTAGAGTATGTTGTCCAGAACGCGCAGGTTGTCGTTGTGCGTGTGCCCGTTGATCACAAGCCGCACCGTACCCGGCTTCCTGGCATTCGCCTCGTTGAACACGGCCCTGACCGCGTCGCTGTTCGCGACGGGATCGTAGTTGCCGCGCTCCAGGCTCTCGTGCGAGAGGACTACGCACGGCAGCGGCGAGCCTACTATCGTCGCGCGAAGCCACTCCAGCTCCTCGGGCGGAATCACGTTTGTCGTCGCGCCGTGGGCCCGCGCGTAGTTGCTGCGCTCGTAGTGCACATACTTCCCCGGCTCGGGGCAGAAGTAGTTGGGGTCTGCAATGACGAAGCGGAATCCCCCCCTGTCGAATGAGTAGTGTCCGCTCGTCGCGATGCGGTAAGCGTCGCACGTCTCCTTAGCCGAGTTCTGTTCCTGGTCGTGATTGCCCAGAACATGGTATCCCGGTATCATGAACTCGTTGTAGAGCTTCACAAACTCCTTCTGCCATGGCTTGGCAACGCCATGCATGAAGTCGCCGCACTGGATCATCATGTCGCAGCTCTCGCGCTCCGCCCGCGCCATGATCTTTTCAAGAAACGACGGATCGTCCGCATTCGTCCAAAATCCCCGCTCGTAGTGGATGTCCGAGAACACGCACACCTTGAGCGGCTTTCCCGCCGCCGCATCTGTCGCCGTCGAGCCCTCCGCGGCGGACAGTCCGCCCGCCGCCCCCGCCGCGACCATTCCCGAAATGAATTCTCTTCTGTTCATTTGTTCATTGTCCTGCCCCTTACGCCGTTCAACGGAAAAGGATCATCAGGCCCCTGATGCATTTGACGAGAAGTCCGCCGTCGTTAGGAACCAGTGAGATTTCGCCCCGTCCTTTAGCCGCAGGCCGCCCCTTCACGGCGAAATGCGCGATAACATCGCCTTCGCCAGCTGGAAGCGTCATGGCGCTGGCGGCAAGCGGCACCGTCACAGGGCTTGCTTCAAGACCCGTTATGTCAAAGACGATCTTTGCGCCGTTGCCGAACGTGATGTGCTTCGGGGCGAAGCGTCCGTCCAGCGCAGCGGCGACAGGCACGGTCAGCTGCGCGCCGTCCGCGAGCACAAGCGACTCGGGTGCGAAGAGCGAACCCTCCTCGCAGACGAGCGAACCCGTGCCGGAAACCGAAAGGCGCTTCGGCGTCACGAACGTGTCGTTCGAGAGCGTGGCGTCGGCGGCGAACGTGACGGACGCCTCCACTTCGGTGTCTTCGCAGGACGGATAGATCGTCGTGCGTGTCGTAGCCGCCCACTCCGTGCCGTTCCACTCCCTCACGCCCCACGACGCGAGGCCGCCCGCGCACGCACCGTTTGCCGACACCGTGCGGACGAGGTTTGTCGCGTCCAGCGGCGGAATGCTCGGAATGTTGGCGGCGAGCCACTTTACCTGCTCCGGCGAAAACGAGTTGTTGAACACCGCCACCTCGTCGAGATATACATTCGGGTTTGCGTTAGGTCGAGTGTTATTGTCGCTTCCGTCCAGTCCGGCCGCACCGACAGCCAATATCTTCAGTGCTTCTGTCGCCGCAGGATTCAGGAATTGAACAACTTGCTTCGTGTTCTCTCCGTTCAGATAGATTCTCATCTTGCCGCTCGCGGCTTCCCAGACCATGCAGACATTGCACCAATCCGCACCGGGCACAATCCGGGCGAGAATGCTGGTACCTTCGTAACTCGATGTATCATCTTCATGGTAGTTCCTGAGGCCGACACCGTCATCGGAAGCGCGATAGATTCTGAAAGCGGGAGCATCATCAACAGGATTGCACCATTCAAAGCGGTGGCGACGGTCCCCTATCCTGAAAGTGAGAAAGTCTCTCCATGCATCCCATCCCGTCAGCCCCGTGACTTTTTCCGGGGATTTGAGCCAAAAAGAAACAGTCACGCCGGAACCTAGCGTCGCGCCCAATCCGTCGGCACTGGTGGTGTCGTCGACGCGATATGCCAGCCCATTGTTTACTTGGCCTGCGACAGTGATCGGGTAGAACGAGATTGCCGAGTTCAACGCACCTGGTCGGGTGTAATTGTAGTGAGCACCCGAGTTGTTCCATTTGTACGCAACCTGTTCGCCCGTTCCCGAGTTTGTGGCGAGGACGCCGGCGGTGCTGTCAGCGGTATCAAACTTCCATGCGATGGGCATGGCGCGGCCCGGGCCGCCGACCGGCTGGGCGGGCTTGTGCTTCGCGAGCCACTTCACGTGTTCCGCCGTGGCGGGATAGTCGAAGAGCGCCAGTTCGTCAAGGCGGGTGTCTCTGGGATAATCATCGACGCCGCCCCAGCGGTAGGCGTTCGGCCCGCTCGGAGCTGTACGTACCGCCGAGCCGATATACAGCTGCTGCAGATCGCCTGCGTTCAGCAAGTTGACTCGCGCGACCTTCTCGCCACCGATGTATAAAGAGCAGTTCCCGACGCTGTTCGTCCCGTTGGGGGCCGCCACAATCGCCAGATGTGTCCATGTGTTTGCCTTGAGCTCGGTAACGGTTATATTGGCGAGGTCATTATAGTCGTCGCTGTATCGTCTTAGAACGCGAGCGTATTGCGCATCAGTGTGGCCTGAATTAGCGCGAAAGTTCGTGCCATCGCCTGTAAACTCCAATCGGTAATCGGCACCACCCTGACGGAATCCGAAGAAATCCATCCAAGCCTTCGGGCTCGATGGAGCCCAGACCCAGAGAGAAATCGTAAAGCCCCTGGTCGTTCCGCAGCCAAGCGATGTCGAGCCGTCGCCAAGCAAAAGCGAATTATATGCGACTTCGCTCAAGGCATATCCCGAACCAAACGGACCACCTTCGGCATATCCGATGGTCCTCCCGCTGTGAGACATGGTCGGCTCCACTTCGCCAGTGCCCTTGTTGACCCATGTCAAGGTTCCGTCTGTCACAGTGTCGAAGTCGCAGTAGTAGAGCATCGACCGCGCCTGTGTGTTGGCGAACGGCGCGACAGCAGCTATCGCGGCAGCGAACAATGCGACACCGTCTTTTCTTGGATTCAACGTATGTTTCATGGTTGTTTCCTTTCTGGTTATTATCAAACCTGCATTTCAGAATAGATTGTCTTGCCTTGCCCGCCGAACGAATTGGCGGGCGAGACTGCGAAACGGTATACCGTGCCGCGACTTGGATCGAGCGTCCCGTTCGGCGCGGGAAGCTCCGCGACAGAGAAGAGGCACGTCACCGTCTCTGCATCCTTCTCGGCCGCCCAGTAGTAATGAGGCGAGTAGACGCGCTTGGTCATCCAGATCTTCTTGCGGTCGACTTCCGTCGCCTCGACGCGCACCTCGTAGTCGAAGGCTCTTGCGCCGCCATCGAGTCCGCGCACGTTCGGGAACGTCACGGCGACCTGCTTCGTCTGCTCGCCGCGACGGTTTCTGCCGTCGATCTGCGCAACTGACACCTTCGCGCCGTCCGCAAACTGCGGCACTGCGGCGGATTTGCCGCGCTCGGCGAACGAGGCGGACGCCGCAGGCAGCGGAACAATCCAATCGGGTCCTGCCGGGAGGTCGTTCTCGAAATCGCGCCGCTCCAGAACGATGCGGTCATCGTACACCGTCATCACCTGACCTTGGTGTCCGTCGACGCAACCGAGAAAAGGCATCTGCTGTGTCCCGGTATCCGCGACGCCGAAAATGCGGGAGTTCTCTCGCCCGCCAAAAGGAATGAGATATTTGAGCGACGCGGTTCCTACGCTCGTGAACTCGCCGCGGCAGAGCGTGCGGTCGTCGGTGAGCGGCGTGTGCGAGTGCCCAGTGAACGAGACGGCATTGGGAAACGCCATGAGCGCGGCAGTGGAATTGCCGGAATCCTGTCCCCACGTCCACGGCGCGGAGCATGTGTCCTTCGGATGGTAGTGCTGCGTGTAGAAAAACGGCTTTGCGCCGGCGAGCTCCGACCTGTGGGCTTCGAGAAACGACGCGACAGCGCCCTTCTTGTCAAATTCGCCGAACTGCACGCCGACGAACTTGTAGCCCCTTACGTCCTTCACGTACATCGGCGCATAATCCTCGTCGAACGCCCCGCGCCAGAACTTAGCGCGGTTGTCGCCTTTCCCGATTGCCTGCGCCGCCAGCTTCTCGCCGGTGTCCATAACCTTCTTTGCGTTGCCCATGAAGCGCCATCCGTCGATGTCATGGTTGCCGTAGACGAACACCTTCTCGACCTTGCCGCCGTCCGCTCGTCGGTTTTCTGGAAATACCTTGCGCCAGACATTGCCGACGGCAAGAAGCTCGTTGCCGATTCCTCCGTCGGCCAGATCGCCGGCGATCAGAACGGCGTCTACACTGCGTCCGCTGAAGTAGCGCAGCGCCTTTTCAAGCATTTCCACACCGGCGCAGCCTTCAACCTCACCGTCGCACGAGTTGACATGAATGTCGGACAGCACCCCGACGCAAAGCCTGGCATCACCTGCCGCGACTCCGCCAAAGGCAAAACGCCCCATGCCCGCCGCCGCGAGCATCGCACTGCCGCTGATTATAAATTCACGTCTACTTTGCATTGTGTCAGTCTCTTTCCCTGATTGTCATCTCAGCCGAACGTTGAAACCCGACACATAATTGCCGAAGATGGATCGCAAGATGCCGTCGCCGTCGAATCCAATCGAGGATAGGGAGGAGCCGGATGCGGCGAGGGGGAATTGGGAGAGATTGACTGATTGGAGGATTGGCGGATTGGCGGATTGAACGAGGGGGATGTAGGTGCCATTGTTGAGGACAGAAGCTGAATAGATGCCATTTTTATAGTCAAACTTGAACCTGAATGTGTACTCGACACCCGTCTGCGGCGTCACGCCCTCAGCCTCGACATCAACCCAGCAGGGAATATTTCCTGTTTCCAATTGGGAATTGGCATTGGCCATTAGCAACATTTCCTCATTGGCAACATTCCCCACGGTCCACACCTGGAAGCATCCGTTGGTTCCGATCCACACCGCGCCTTGAACGCCGTCATCCGGGGTCGCCTCTTCTGCGGGGATATCCGAGAAGGAGGCCGTAACGTCTACCGTCACGCGGCTGCCGCGCGAGGACTTGTCTGGCGTGAACGCATACCGGCCGCCAAGCGCCGCCGTGAATGTCTGCCAGTCGTAGACGACATCGCCCGACCACGTTCCGGTCAGTCCCGCCGTATGAGCCTCCTCGTCGACCCATGCGCGCGGTTTCTCCAGCTTCTTGATCCGCTGGCAGGTGATGTCCGCGACGACGGGCGCGTGATCGGACGTGATGTGATCCTTGACGACATGGCTGGTCCAGCTCCATTCGCCGGAACGCGCGGACGCGAAGTCCATGTAGATGAAGTCGAGTATCCATTCCCATGTGTACTGACCGGCGCTGTTTGTCTCGCTGTGATACGTTCCCTCCCCGACAGCCATCTGCCTCGGCGAGATGCACTGCATGAGCGGCGTAAGCTTGTTGTCGACATAGAATCCGGGCCGCGTGTTGATGTCGCCCATGAAAAGAACCGGCTTGCCCTTCCCCTCGTATTTCGCGAGCGCATTCGTGATGACATCCACCTCGGGGAGTCCGTATTCGGACGTGCGCGACATGTGCGTGTTCGCGATGATGTAGTCGTCGAACTCCGCGATCATCAGGATGCGCTTGTAGAACTTGTAGTACAGAAGGTCGACGACTTCGGTGGACAGGGGCTCCGTCTTGGAAAGAATGCACTCGTCGTTCGCGAAGAAAAGCTTCAGACCCGTCGCCGCCGCAAGCTCTACGCTTCTGGCCGCATTGCATTCCTGTATTCCGCAGACATCGGGATTTTCAGTCAGAATGCGATTGGCGGTCTGCGCCACATTGCGCACGCCCGTCTCGTCGGTACATCCGCGCACGTTGAACGTCATCACGCGCAGCGTGTCGCCCGCGTCCAGCGCAAAAGCCGGCATCCAAACGAGCGCAAGCGCCGCCGCGAAGACTCCGCGCGCCGTTGCAGATGCCACGAATATATGCAATCCTGTCTCCATCGAGCAGACCTTTCACAAGTATCTGCCGCGATTATATCACGGAGCGCGATTGGCGGTCAAGCGAATAGCAATACTTTATTCGCAACAGTTTTTTGCCGAAATCGGAAAGCTGGCAGAGGAGGCGGCGCAGCGACGCCCGATCTCGAGACACATGAGGCTCCAGAACGCGCACACGAGTCCGAGAACCTGGACCTGCAGTTCGGACGGAAACGAATAGACTGCGGCCACGGTCGGGATCCACACGCACCAAGACGAGACGAGATTCGGCAGCACAACCGTCCGCACGAATCCGGCGCGGAGACGGGACGCAAGCGCCGCGAAGGAGAATCCGCTCCCCATCCACAGATAGAACGCGCCGTTCAGCGGAACGGCCACAAGCGGCGTCCACACGAACTGGTCGAATGCCGTCTTCGCGAGAAGCGTCTGCCATTCGTGTCCCGCGCCGAACATCCGCGACTGAAGCGCGTAGAACCAGAAGTACACCGCGCCCCACATTCCGCTCCACAGCGTCTGAAGCGCGATTTTCGGCAGAGCGCGATCGGGACAAATCGACTTAGCCACCAGCATGAAGAGCCCCGGCACCACGCCGCAGAAGAACATCTGGTTCGCGGCACCGGCCAATGGTCCCCACTTCGTCTGCCAGTCAGCCAGCGGAACCAGCACGCGCGCGACGGGCGGCGCAAGATAGTACGAAACAGCCAGAATCGCCGCAAGCGTCCACAGGACAACCATCGGCAGCCTGTTCGTCTTTGCCGACTCCAATCCAATCCTCAGGGAATCAGAAATTGAAAATCTCATTGCCTTCGCCTTCACTCGCCGATCATGCACGCGATGAGCTCTCCGCCGACGGACAGCTCCGGCGCGGCGGATGTGCCGCGCACGACAAGATCGGCGATGTAGGTGCGCCTTGGGCCTACCTTGCCCGGCGCACAGTGCGCGTGGAATACAATGCGCCATTTCCCGCTCTTGTCTTTAAAGAGCGAATGATGTCCCGTGCCTTCGAGTCCGCGGAAACGCCGCAGGATAGGGTTCGCCGCGCTTTTCGTCCACGGACCCTCCGGCCTGTCTGCGAATGCCACGCCGACGGCGTAGTCCGGATTGCGGAAGTCGCACGCGGAATATGTCATCGCGTACTTCGCGCCGAACTTCACGACGAAAGGTCCTTCCACGACGGAATTCTTTTCCCACGGCCGATCGGCGCGGAAAAGCATCCGCTCCGATCCCGGCTTCACGTGAAGCCAGTCGTTTTCAAGCCCGGCGAGCCAGATCGTGTTGCCTCTGTCAAAATGCACATAGACCATCCACGGCTTCCCGTCGGCGTCCACGAACAGTGAATTGTCTATCCCCTTCCGCTCGAGAAGCGGTTTCTTCTCCGCCTGGCGAAACGGACCGAGCGGCGAGTCCGCGACCGCTGCGCAGACATGTTCCTGCGCGGTGTAGAACATGATGAACTTCCCGTCGCGCTCGTAGACCTCGGGAGCCCAGAACGAATGTTCGCCGTACGAGTCGTCCTTGTGCATGGCAAGGCCTTCCGCCGCGCGTCCCCCGCCGAGCTTCCACGTGTGCAGATCGCCCGAAACGGCGACGGCGATTCCGTTTCCGCTCCATGTCCCGTAGGCGTAGTATTTACCGCCGTGCGACAGGACGAACGGATCGGCCAGCGTGAGCGGCTTCGGCTCCGCCTTCGCAGTCTCCGCCGCAAAGACCAGCAGCGCGGCGGACAGCAATCGGCACAGGTTCTTCATGTTGTACGCAGTGAATCCTTCCTTCTTGATGGAGTATGTTGCGATTATACCATGGCGCGTCTTCGCCAGTCAAGCAGAGGACTATACTTTATTCGCAAGCATTTTGTGCCTTAAGCGGAAATTGTTCATATCGAAGCCAGAAGCGCCATTGACACGGCGGCGAGGCGTGCGTTATAATAGCGGCCATGACGAACAAGACAGAGGACACCACGCGCATTCTTGTCGCGCTCGACCTGACGCATCAGTCGGGACGGGAGCATCTTGCCGGATTCTACAGCTTCGCCGACAAGAAGAGCAACTGGGAGATTCGGCTCGTGCCAAGCACGGAGCCTTCATACCTCCCGATGGTGGAGCGGTTCCTCTCGGAGGGTGTAGACGGAGCGATCGTCAAGGGCGAATGCGTGCTTCCCCTCGCCAAAGCGATACGCAAGGCAGGAATCCCCGTCGTCGCCATCGACCGTCCGCACTCGCAGAAGGAAGACGTCGCAGACGTCTACGTCTGCAACGACAACGCCCTCATCGGACGGTCCGCCGCGCAGTTCTTCGACACGCTCGGACGCTTCGCCTCCTACGGCTTCGTGCCGGACCCAAACAACTGCGAGTGGTCGCGCACGCGCGGCAAGGCGTTTCTCGGCGCATGCGCCGCGAAGCACCGGTCCGCAAAGATATCGTCCGCGAAAGGCGATCTCGCCGAATGGCTCACCGCCCTTCCGAAGCCGGCCGCCGTGTTCACGGCGTTCGATCCGTGTGCAGCCAATGTACTGGAGGCCTGCCGAAAGGCGAAGCTGAAAGTCCCGAAGGATGTAGCCGTACTCGGAGTGGACGATGACACGCTCATCTGCGAGCATACGCGTCCGAAGCTCTCAAGCGTCAAGCCCGACGCCACCGGACAGGGCTTTGCGGCGGCACAGGCTCTCAGCCGGGCGCTCCACGCGCGCGGCGTATCAAAGAAACGCAGCCGGACGATCGTCTGCCCGCACCTGCGCATCGTCGAACGCGACTCGACGGCGACGGTTCCACCAGCCGCGCAGCTTGTCAGGAACATCATCGCGTACCTTGACGAGCACGCACTGGAGCCGATCAGGGTGTCCGACGTCGTGGAGCACGCGGGAGTCTCGCCGAGACTCGCGAACCTTCGCTTTTCGCAGACGCGCGGACATTCCATCCAGGCGGACATTGTCGAGCGACGGCTAAAGGAGGCGAAGCGTCTCCTTTCCGCCACCGACTGGTCCATGAAGCGCATCGCGGAAAGATGCGGCTTCAAGTCCCAGATCGTCCTTGCTCACCTCTTCAGCTCGCGCTTCGGTAAGTCTATGCGGCAGTGGCGCATCGACACCCGGACAGGCCCCGCGTGACACAGCCGATGCGATACGGTCAGTGTCCTTTCGCAAACGATCCCCCCTTCCTCGTGGCGCGAAGCGTTCTGCGCGGCAGCGCTCATGGCAGCATTTCCAGCAGCTTGGCGATTTCCTTCGCGTCGCGGGTGGTGGTTGAGGAGTGGTTGTTGAGTGAAGGTGCATGTTGCGGCGGGAAGTGAGGCGGGGGAGCGAAGGTCCGAGCGAGGGGATACGGCGTATTCGCCGAGGGCTCCCCGAGGAGGAGCCTTCGGCCACCGCCGAACGAATCACAAG
>CACYNF010000050.1 GCA_902775595.1 uncultured bacterium
GCCGATTCCGCAGATCACCTTCATGATGTACATCAATTCTGGACGGATGACCGCGGGCTCGCCCTTCTCGATGAACGAACGCGCGAGCGCGAGGGCCTTTGGCGCAAGATGCATGGCAAAGACCGCCGGGACGAGGACAAAAAGCTGCTTCACGACCAATGAAAACGGGGCGTCGTCCTTTATCATGGTAACAAGGCCGGTCAAGCAGGCGAGGATGCCTGCAAGGGCGATCACCGCAGGCAGAAGCCTGGAGATGTACCCATTCGCCGTGTCGAGCCACGAATCCCACGGGCGGTTGCCGATGACGCCAAGCGCGCCTTCGACCCAGCCGTCGACCTTGCCGCTGTATTCGCCGATCTTCTCAGTCACGATCCTGGATGCATTGCTGCGCTCGGTGTTGCCGACGTTCTCGGCGCTTCCGGTGTTTTCGGCGCTTCCGAGGTTCTCGGCGCTTCCGGTGTTTTCGGTGTTTTCGGCGTTTTCGCCGACGTTCATGTTTTCCTCGCTCATGTTTCTCCTTTTGGGTTCGGCCTTCGCGCGGCCCTTGCGAACCGCACCCTGAAAGCGACGCCCATATTATACCAAAAAGAGGAGGCGGAGTCTTTTCCAGATCGACCAAAACTCACGCAAACATGTTAAGCAGCATTGACTTCAGTTCGTCGAGCGTGAACGGCTTGCCGAGGAATCCGTTGTATCTGCGGGAACCGAACATCTTGAGTATTTCCTCCTCGGAAGACCCAGAGACGACGACAATGGGGATTTCCGGAGAGGCGAGGCGGAACGCGTCGAAGAGCCGCACTACATCGACACCCCCTATATGCGCATCCATCATTATGGCATCGACGCGGTTAGCGCGCCGCCTCACCACTGCAAGCGCGGAAGCGCGGTCACGTGCCACATGCGCGGCGACTCCAAGCGACTTCAGCAGGATCGACAGCGTCTTGAGTATCGCCTCGTCGTCATCGACTACAAGAACCTCCGACGGCAGCGACCCGGGGGCCTTCTTCGGCGCCTCGAAAGACTCCGCGGCGTCGGCCGGCATCTTCGTCTGCGGCAGGTAGATGGTGAAGGTCGTGCCGTGATCGACGACGCTCTCCACCTTTATGCCGCCGCCGTGAGCCTCCACGATCGTGCGGACCGTCGCAAGGCCGAGGCCTCGCCCCATGGCCTTGGAAGACACATAGGGGTCGAAAAGCTTCGGCAGCAGATCAGGCTGTATCCCGGGACCGTCGTCCGTGATCTTGAAGACGACGCCCGGCCCGGGAATCAGGGGTCGCTCAGACATGAACGTGGCGGCGGCCTCCTCGGTCATCTCGAACGCGTCCGTCGCTAGCGTTATGTGGCCGGGCCTCTCGCCAAGCGCCTCGTTTGCGTTCTTGATGATGTTGAAGAACACCTTCCAGAACTGGTTGGGGTCGGCGTCCACGTCCGGAAGCCCCTCTGCGAGATCGTACGAGACGGCGACGTTCTCCCTCACCATGTGCGACACAAGCGCCTGCACGTCCTTCACGAAGAAGCCGGGGGTGGCCCTCATGAGATTCACCTTGTTGTCGCCCGCGAAGGCCATCAGCTCCTTCGTCATGTTGGACCCGCGCTTCACCGCATCGCGTATGGCGGCGATGTCGAGCCCACGGCCCGATTCGGCGGCGGCTGACTCGACGGTGTTGAGAATCACCGAGAGAACGTTGTTCACGTCGTGCGCGATGCCCGCGGCGAGAAGAGTGAGGGACTCGCGCTTCGACGCGTCGAGCGCACGCGATTCCGCCGCCAGGCGCAGCCTGTGCTCCGCGACCTCCTTCGTCACGTCGCGTATCGTAGCAAGCGCGAAAACCTCGTCCATGCGAGTGACGCGCATTTCGAAATGCCGCGGCTGTGCACCGCGGACCTCAAGCCGGACGGTCTCGACGGGCGACGAGTCGAACACTGCGTCTATCGCGCGCGCAACCGCTCCGACGCCGTCCTCTCCGAACGTCGCCGCGTCAGGGGCCTCGCCGAACGTCATTCCCGGCAGCGGCGGGACTCCCTCTGGCTGCTTGTTGACCGCGACGAGCCTCCCGCGCCGGTCGAACACGACGAGCGCGTCTGGAACGCTCTCGATGAGGGCCCTGTGCCTCGACTCCACCTGGGCGATCTTGACGGTTCTCGCCGTTATCGTCTCAAGCATTCGGTTGACCGACATCGCGAGCATGGCGAACTCGTCTCTGCCCTCCCATTCCAGGCGGGGGCAGTCGACGTCCCTGTGGTGTTCGCCGAGGTTTCTTATCGCCTCAGTCATTTTCGTCAGGGGGTTCAGGAGCACCCTTCCCTGGAACCAGAAGATCGGGAGCACAAGGACTATTCCGACGACTGCGATGAAGAACGTGAAGCGGCCGAGCGCAGAGCGGGTGACGTTGGAAAGCGACTGCGGGAGCGAGACCGAGATCATCGTGACGGCGTTTCCGGCGATGTCGCGCAGCGCGAACACAGCCTCGTATGGATTGGCCCCGAGATTCCAGAATCCGCCGGAATAGAAGTTTATTGCCTCGGAAAGCATCGGCGCGATTCCGAACGAGGACGAGCCGTCATCGCCGACCTTCCTGCCCGAGGACGGCGCGACGGACACAGAGACCGCGACCTTGCGGTTCACGACGCGGACTTCAAGGCCGGAGAATCCGTCGTTGACGCTCGAAGTGAACATTGACGAGCTGAACGGCGCGCCGGCGACGATGCAAGTCCGCCCCGCGTCGTCGGACTGGCCCCTGAACACATAGTGCGCCCTCCCGCACAGCAGGACAAGGCCGACGGCCGGCGAACGTTCGTCGCGCTTCGGCCCCAGCCATTCGGAAAAGTGCGCGGCGTAGGGGGCGATGTCGGCAGGCGAAATCTGAACAACTCCGTCGAGGCCCCTCGCCGCACCGGACTTGAAGACGCCATCTCCGGAGAACTCGAGGACAAGGGAGATCATGCCGAACTCCGGCCGCGAGAGGACCATGGACGGATGCTCGCCGGAGGCGACAAGCCGCGCAATGTCCGCCGTCGACTTCCTGCAGCCGCGCGCGACCGCCTCGGCATGGCTGTACGCAAGGCGCGAAATGTCGTACCCTATCTCCTCCACCTGGCGTTCCGCCTCGCGCATCATGTGGACTAGGACGATGCGCCCCCCTATGTAGAACACCAGGAGGCTCAACAGCAGGAAGAACGCCGTCGCAAGCGAGTAACGTGTGCGGATCGAATGCAGCGCGCGGCTGACGGCGCCCTGCGAACTCAGCTCCCTGTACTTGTCGTGTGCGTCTTTCTTCATCTTCTGCCGCCTTTCCTCCGGGCCGCGCGGTTCCCTTTCGCGCGGTTCGCGGGCTTCGTGGTTTCAGAAACGGTCCTTTTGAGCTTCGCGATCTGGTCGCGCAGATACGCCGCGCGCTCGAACTCGAGATCGTCTGCCGCCTCGAGCATCTCGCGCTCGAGTTCAAGAATAACGTCTCCACGGTCGAGCGCCTCCGACGGGACAACGACGCCCGTGGCGCCGGCGGATCTGCCGGACGCGAAGACGTAGGCGGACTCGTTGATCGCCCTCTTCACAGACTTCGGCACAATGTGGTGCTCCTCGTTGTACGCGATCTGCTTCGCGCGGTGCGCCTTCGTTATGCGGAGAAGGTCGCGTATCGCGTCAGTCCGGTGGTCCGCATAGAGTATGACGCGCCCCTTCTCGTGGCGTGCCGTCCGGCCGGCGGTCTGGACGAGCGATGTCGTCGACCGGAGGAAGCCCTCCTTGTCCGCGTCGAGAATCGCGACGAGCGCGACTTCCGGGAGGTCAAGCCCTTCGCGCAGAAGGTTGATACCCACGAGGACGTCGAACTCGCCCTTCCTCAGGCGCTGGAGAATAGCGACGCGCTCGATCGCGTCAATGTCGCTGTGCAGATATTCGACGCGGATCCCCTCGTTGTGGAGGTACTGCGAAAGATCCTCAGCCGAGCGCTTCGTCAGCGTAGTCACGAACACGCGGTCTTTCTCTGCGACGACCTTTTCAATCTCCGCGACGAGGTCGTCGATCTGGTTCGCGAGCGGACGGATCTCGATCTCCGGGTCGAGGAGCCCGGTCGGGCGTATGACCTGCTCCGCGACCGTCTTCGACTGCCCGTACTCGTAGTCTCCCGGCGTCGCCGAGCAGTAGACTATCTGGTGGACTTTCGCGTTGAATTCGTCGAAGGTGAGCGGGCGGTTGTCCTTTGCGCTAGGAAGGCGGAAGCCGAACTCGACGAGCTTCGACTTGCGCGCCTGGTCGCCGTTGTACATCGCGCGTATCTGCGGGACGGACACGTGGCTTTCGTCGATGATCGTGAGGAAGTCGTCGGGGAAATAGTCCAGAAGGCACTCTGGCGGAGAGCCGGGCGCACGGCCGGAGAGCGGACGCGAGTAGTTCTCGATGCCGTTGCAGTAGCCGAGCTCGCGCATCATCTCGATGTCGTATTCCGTGCGCTCCTTGAGGCGCTGCGCCTCGAGCAGCTTGCCCTTCGACGCGAAAAACTTCAGGCGGTCGTCAAGCTCGGATTCGATGCGCGCGAACGCGGCCTCGAACTTGTCCTTCCCCATGACGAACTGCTTCGCCGGCGTGACGACTGCGGCCGGCATCGAGACGCCGCACTTCCCCGTCAAGGGGTCGAGCTCGCGGATGGAGTCGATTTCGTCGCCGAAGAACTCGACGCGGATCGCCTTCGTCTCGTATGCGGGGAAGATGTCCACCACATCGCCGCGCACGCGAAACGCGCCAGGCGCGAAGTCGTAGTCGTTCCTGACGTACTGGGCCTCCACGAGACGGGCGAGGAGGCGCTCGCGCGACATCGCCCCCCCGACCTTGAAGCCGACCGCGAGGTCGCGGTATTCGTCGCTCTCGCCGAGGCCGTAGATGCAGCTCACGGACGCGACGACGATCACGTCGCGCCTGGCGATGAGCGCGTTAGTCGCCGCGAGGCGGTAGCGCTCGATCTCCTCGTTGACCGACGCGTCCTTCTCTATGTAGGTGTCGGTCTGAGGGATGTACGCCTCAGGCTGGTAGTAGTCGTAGTAGGAAATGAAGTACTCGACCGCGTTCTGGGGGAAGAATTCCTTGAGCTCCGCGAAGAGCTGCGCGGCCAGCGTCTTGTTGTGCGAAAGTATGAGCGTAGGGCGTCCCCATTTCGCGATCAGGTTCGCCATCGTGAACGTCTTCCCAGACCCCGTGACGCCCTGGAGGACAAGCCGGTCTTCGCCTCGCCTCAGCCCCTCGTAGAGCGCGGCGATCGCCTCGGGCTGGTCGCCCGTCGGCTTGAACTTCGACTTGAGGACGAAGCCGCCAGGAGACCTCTCCGCCGCACCCGACATGTCAGCGGCCCTCCTTGTCGCCGCGCGAGAAGAGCGCCGCCGAGACAATCGCCGTGAACGGCGCGACGAGAACGAGGCCGAAGCTGCCGACGAGCGTCTTGACGAGCTCCGCCGAGACGAGGGTGGAGTTCAGGAAATCAAGCGGGGCCGTGCCCTGGGCCGCAAACACCATGAGAAGCGTGAGATATCCGCCCGAATAGGCGAGAAGAAGCGTCGTCGTCATCGTGCCGACCACAGCCCTGCCGATGCGGAAGCCCGAGATCGCGAGCTCGCGGAATCCGAGGCAGGGGCTGCGCCTGTGCACCTCCTCCACGCCTGCCGCGATGTCCATGCCGAGATCCATCACCGCTCCAGAGGAGGCGAGGACGATTGCGCCGATGAAGACATCCTGGAGATTGATTCCAGAGAACCCGGAGTATATGAGCTGCTGGGCGAACGGCATCGTCGCGCCGTTGACGTGCATCACGCGCCCGAAGAAATGGGCGAGCCCAAGTGAGGCCGACACGCCGAGCATGGACCCCGCGAACGCCCCCGCCCCCTTTCTGCTCCATCCCGCGACAAGATACATGATGACGCCCGTAAGCACGGCGACGGTGATGAAGCATACGGTGGAGGCGTGCCATCCCGCAAGGACAAGCGGTATGAGCAGCTTCCAGACGGCAAGACAGCTGAACATGAAGCTGAAAAGCGCCTTCGCGCCTGTCCAGCCGCCGAACGCGCACAGGAGAACGCAGAACGCGGCGAAGAACGCGAAGCCCCAGCCCATCCGCCAGTGGTCGCGCGCAACGAGGATGTCGTCGTCCTTCGCGGCAGGCGGGAGGACGACAAGCGCCGTGTCGCCGACGGAGAACTTCTTGTCCAGCTCCATCTGCGCCCTTAGCTCGTTCGCGGCAGCGAACACGCGCCCGTCTGGAAGCCGCACCGCAAGCTTCTGCGTGCCGAACTCGACCAGACCATGCAGCTGGAGGGCCGTGTCGTCGGTCTCGACTACTTCCGCCCTGACAGTCCTCAGCCCGTCGTCCGCAAGGCGCCGCGGCCCAGGCGCGACAAGAAGCGCCGCGCAGCAGAGCGCAAGCACGGCGACGGGCAGGGCCTTTCTCATTCGTAGAACGCCTTCATGATCTTCGCTATGTCGGTATTCTCGATAAAGCCGGAGAAGCGCTCAGCGCAGCGTCCCTTCGCGGTAGTGAGGACGGGCATAGCCGTATGCGCACTTGAGCTCCAGCCGATGCCGCACTTGTGGGACATCACGAGCCGGCACTCGCCGCCGAGCAGATAGCGCTTCGCGCCGTCGTACGCCGAATCCTCCTCGACCTTCGACCTGTGGAACTCGCGGTCATGCTCGAACGCCTCCACGATCGAGGAGAGCTCGTCCTTCGTCAGAACCATGGGGTCCTTCTTGACGTCGCCCTCGAACTTGAACCCGAAGGCCTCGCCGATGAGCGGCTTCACGTCCTCGAACGTGATGTCCGGATTCTTCTCGAACAGCTTCGTCGCCATGGTGCCGAACTTGCCCACGGACATCGTCTGGTTCGCGAGACGGTCCATGTAGAGCGCGTAGCCCGTTCCAGCGAAGCCCATCGACATGCCTCCGGTCTCGTGATCGCCCGTCACGACAACTAGCGTCTCGTCGGGGTGCCTGTCGAGGAATGCGAGAGCGACCTTTACCGCCTCGTCGAGCGCCAGGACGTCGCGGAGGTTCGTCGCCGCGTCGTTGCCGTGCCCGGCCCAGTCGATTCTGCCGCCCTCGGCCATCATGAAGAAGCCCTGCTCTCCGTCAAGCATCTCGATGCCCTTCGCCACGAGCTCGGCGAGCGTCGGCTGCGAACCGTCCGCGTCTATCGCCGTCTCGAGCGGGCCGTTCGTGAACTTTGTGAGCACCTTGCCGTCGCCAGGCCCGAGGGAGAGGAACTCGTCCTTTGTCGTCACGATGCGGTAACCCTTGGACTTGGCGTACTCGTAGGCGTCGCCGAACTCTGCGTAGCTCTTGTGTCCCTTCGAGTTCTTTTCGGTGACGTCGAGACCGCCGCCCGCGAAGAGGTCAAAGCCCGAGTCCGCAAGGTCAAGCGATATGCCGTACGCGTCCCCCCTGTTGGTGCGGTGCGCGTAGAATCCGGCCGGCGTTGCGTGCGTGATCGTCACGGTGGAGATGATGCCGACCTTTCGGCCGGCCTTCTTCGCGAAGAAGGCACTCGAGTACAGCGGCCTGCCGTCGGAATCAACGCCGGAATAGTGGTTCTTCGTCTTCGTGCCGCACGCGATGGCAGTCGCCGCCGCGGCGGAATCGGTGACGAGCGAGTCAGCACTGCAGGTGCGGGTCGTCGCGGTGAACGGCATTGCGTTCATCGCGAGGTGCCCGTCGCCCTTCTTGACAGAGAACTCGTCCGCCGTCATCCGCTGCGGAACGGACATTCCGTCGCCGATGAAGAGGAACACATACTTGGGCCCTTCCGCAAACGCGGAAGCGGCCATGGCCGCAAGGGCCACGAGCAACGCCTTCTTCATGTCTGCCTTTACTTGGACTTGATCGCCAGGAGCTGAAACGGCTTGAGAGTCTTGAACTCGAGCACGCCGTTCTTCAGGGCCCTGGACTTGCCGTATGCCGCAAACTCGACTTCGCCCTTCGCCCCGGGGATCTTGACCTTGACGTCGTTCTTCTCCTTCCAGCCGGTGTGGACAAGGGCATAGTACTTCGCCTTGACTCCGAGCTTCGAGCAGTCGATCTCGCGCAGGACGACCTCAGGATCGGAACACGCGCCCTTAACCACCTTCGAGGGAAGCGCGGGAAGCGCGAGGAAGTTCAGGTTGAACTCCCTGACCGGCACGGGGAAGCCGCGCGTGTAGTTCGAGCCCATCAGGTAGCCGAGGTTGACGGGATCGCCGTTCGCCATCGCGTTGATCTCGGCGATCATGCAGGCGCGCCCGGCGTGTTCCCAGTCGGCCATCGCGTAGCCGGTGATCGGCCTCTTCTCGACTTCGCCCTTCCCGTTCTTGACGGGATTGCCGCTCGGGTCGAGAAGCGGCTCGCTGTCGAAGGTGCCCTCGTTGAGGTCGTAGTGGCGGATCAGCGTCGCCGTGCCGTTGCCGTTTGCAAACGCGGAGAGGCACTCAGGGTCGGTCACGGTGAAGAGAGCGTGGAACGGCAGCGCTATCCAGACGTTCCTGAGGTCGTTGTAGTGCTCTGGGTCGCAGGCAGGCGAGGCGTGCTGCCATTCCCACGGGCCCCACGTGCCGGCCGGGGTCTTGAGCGCCTTGAGGTAGCGATGCTGCCCGACGACACTCGGATCGTTGACGTCGACGATCTTCTTGCCGGGAAGCTTCTCCTTCCAGTAGGCGAGGTCGTCGGTCGTCATGCTGCCGCCGTCCGCGAGAGGATAGCCGGTCTCGGAATCGTCGTTCTCGAGGATGGAGATCGCGTTCTTGACGCCGTTCTCCTCAAGATACTTGCGTATCTCGTCCATGAACTGCGCGCGCTTCTTGCCGTACCAGGCGATGTACTTGTTGTAGAGCGCCTTGTCCTTCTTGAGATCTGCGCGCGACACGGCCTGGCCGCCGTTCTCCTCCTTGGCGAACCTTGCGCGCGTCTTGTCGGAGAAGCTGATCGCCCAGTGGCCTGGACGCGGGCGCATCAACGCGCCGACGAAAGCGCCCTTGTCGACCAGATCCTTGTAGCGGAGTATCGTGCCCTCGAGTATGTACTTGAGCTCTTCGAGAGTGTCGGGGTCGGTGATGTCGACGCGGAGCTTGCCCTCGGACCACCAGATGTGCGTGTAGTTCGCGCCCCGCGCCTTGCGGTCGGGCTTGTTGTCGATGTCGAGCGGTTCGGCGCGCTTCTGGGGGCCGAGCGCCTCCTTGGGATCACCGGCCGCCCCGCCGTACTCGTAGTAGGGAAGGAGGTCGAACCCGTACTTCTCCACGGCAAGCGAGACGATCTTCGACCAGAGATCGGCGTAGTAGGCGTCGCACGCCCACATCCACTTGAACGACTTTCCGCCCGGCTTGCCGTGCTTCCAGTGGCAGTCCCAGTGCTGGTTGTGGCCGAATTCGAGGAGGTCCTTGCAGTACGTGTTCTGCCCGAAGATCTTCATCGCGCGGAACTTCTGCTCGATCCAGTCAAGACCGCCGTTGCCGGGGCAGAGACTGTCCTTTGCCATGACACCGTCGCTCATCTCCTCGCGCCAGAAGATGTGGCGCCGCGGCAGCGGGGCGGGCGGCAGGTTAAGCTTGGCCCACGCCGCCTTCTCGTCGAGAATCTCGCAGAGCTGTATGCGCGAGACGGCGATGCCCTCGGAGCATGGATGCCACGGACGCTTGTACTGGGAGATCGCGACCTCGAAGCCGTCGGTCGCTATGTCGAGCTGGTGTTTTTCGCCAGTCTTTTCGGCGAGATTCTTATCGAGGTCGCGGCGGTTCGCGGCCTTCAGGCCGAGAAACGTGAGAGACGTCCACTTCTCATACTTGCCAGACTGCGGGATATTGAGTGACTCAGGCTTGTGGTGGACGATAGGCCCTTCGAAGGCATCGCCGTTGGAACGCCCGGTGTAGAACGAACGGCGCGAGTTGTTGCCGTAGTTGCGGACATGGAACGCGCGCGGCTTGTCGTCGGGATACTCGATCACGACGACATATGCGGCGTTTGGCTTGAGCCCCTTGCCCTCGCCAAGTCGCCAGTCGAGGTAGGACGCCGTTTCCGACTGCACGTCGAGAACTCGGCAGGGTTTGCCGAGGACCTTCTCCACGCGGCTCGAGCCCTTAGGCCAGTCCGCGAAGCGGTGATCCGACTTGGTGCAGTCGATTTCGTCGACCACCTTTACGTCTCCAAATGGCGGCAATGCGATTGTCGCCGCGAGCAGCAGTGTTACCATGTCCATTTTGTTTTCTCCTTGTCTATTTTAAGATGAATTCCACGACCGGTATCTCCACCGGCGGTTTCTCCACCGGAAGATGAAGAGTGTTCCAGCGGAACCTGAGTTCACTTCCGTCGTTCAGCAGCCGACAGCACTTCACGCGCTCGCCGAACGGGACCTGGAACGCACCAAACCGCCAGGAGAGCATGTGCATGTACAGGCGGTTAGTCTTGGGGTTGTAGGTCAGCGTCGTCCCGGGAAGCGGCGCGAACTCCTCCGGCGCGGGGCCGCACCCGTAGATCGACTCTCCGTTGACCCTAAGCCACTTGCCGTAGTCCGCAAGGCGCTCGAGGGCGCGATAGTCGAACTCGCCAGTCGCCGTCGGCCCGACGTTCATGATGACGTTGCCGCCCTTCGAAACGGCGTCGACCAGCTGCTCGATGCACTGGTAGGCGCTCTTCCAACTCGACTCGTCGCGCGCATAGCCCCAGCTGCCGGAGAACGTCTGGCACGTCTCCCACGGAACTTTCCGGCCGTTCACCTCAACGCATCCTGCCGGTCTGCTCTGCTCTGGCGTCGCGAAATCCCAGCCGTCCTCCCAATCCGTGAGGTCGAGGCGGTTGTCGATGATGATTTCAGGCTGAAGCTTCTTCGCGAGACGGACGAGACCTTCGGAATCCCAGTCGTAGCGGTCCTTGCCGTTCTTGCCGGGGAAGGAGAAGTCGAACCAGATTATGTCGATCTTGCCGTAGTTCGTAAGAAGCTCCGTCACCTGGTTCTTCATAAACTGGCGGTACTTCGCCATGTCGCGGCCTTCGTTCTCCTTCGAGTAGTCGACGTTCTCCCCGCCTGCGCCGAACATCTCGGGGTTCCTGCGACGCGGGTGCATCTTGTCGATCGTGTAGTCGGGATGATGCCAGTCGAGCAGGGAGTAGTAGAAGCCGACCTTCAGCCCCTCGGCGCGGAAAGCGTCGACAAACTCCTTGACTAAGTCGCGGCCGAACGGCGTATTTGTTATCTTGTAGTCGGAGAACTTCGTGTCGAAGAGCGAGAAGCCCTCGTGGTGGCGCGAGGTGAGGACGGCGTACTTCATGCCCGCGTCCTTCGCGGCCTTCGCCCAGGCCTTCGCGTCAAAGCGAGACGGATTGAACGTCTCGAAGTACTCGCGGTACCGCTCGTCGCCAATGCGCTCGTTCGACTTCACCCACTCGTGCCGCGCTGGAACGGCGTAGAGACCGAAGTGGATGAACATGCCGAATCTCGCGTCCGTCCACCACTTCATGCGCTCAAGCTTCTGCTCCCACGTCTCGTTAGTCAGGTGCTTCGCATAGCCGTAGGGGACTACGTCGAACTCAATGTCCTTAGGCGCGCCAACGCCAGTCACGGCGAAGTAGCAGAACCTCTGGACATCGTGGAACTCGACGTAGAGGCGTCCATCCTTCTCCGTGCGCGAGGCAAGAATCGGGGAGCCAAGACCGCCATCGGCAAGCGAAGGCGACCACGAACCGTAGACCTCGACGCTCGAGCCAGCAGGCACATAGACGCCGCGCACGGCCGTCTCGCCGCCGAAATCGGCGAAAATACGGTCGCCCTTCTTCTCGACGTACAGGCGCCTAAGCGCCTCGACCGCGGTCCTGTCGGAAAGATCCGCGGTTTCGAGCAGGAGGCCGCCCATTTTCGGATCGGCGTCACCTTTGACCTCGAACTGGAACCGAGAGGCGGATACGGCTTTCGGCAAGTTGGTGCTGAGGTTTTCGGGAAGCTTCTCCCCGCGCGCGAACTCCCAAGAGTCCACTGTAAGCGACCAGGCTCCGGCAGGCGCGTTGTTGAGCGTGAGGTAGTCGACCTTCACCGGCGAACCGAGCGCATAGACAATACGCCAGCCGTCGGCGGTCTTTACGACCGTCGAGGGGCGTTCGATTGAAGCGCCAGATGCAGAAGCGGCAAGCGCCGCCGCGAGCGAAAGGACGAAGATTGCCTTTTCCGGTGCCGTCATAAACCCTCCGTCTACTTCTCGAGCTTGACCTTCGCCCAAGTCCACGGCTTCTTCATGAGGTTGTCGCGCTTGGAGTTCGGCCAGTAGAGCTCGTGCTGCGAGTTCTTGAGGTCTTCGACGACGAGAGTGAACGAGAGGCCGATCGTGGCGCCCGGCTTCATCTTCTCCCAGCCGGTCAGCTGCTCGGCGGGGATGAACATCTCGGCGCGGTAGCCGCGCGGCGTCTTGACCAGTGCGGAGCGCGAGCCCTCGGGGACGTTCCTCGACGCGTCGCCAACCCACCACGCGCCCTTGCGCTCGCTGTCGCCGTTCTTCCTGTAGACCTTCTGGTCCTTGCCGTTGCACCAATAGCCGCAGTACATGTTCTTCTGCTCGAGCATCGGGCAGAACCACATCTGGTGGTCGAAGATCGACCACGGCTCGTTTGGCTTGAACTTGACGCCGTCGGGAGTCGTGATCATGATTTCGAGGCAGTCGGCAGCGCGCCAGAAGCTTCCGGGGTCGGCGGTGAAGCAGCGCGAGTCGTCGACGTCGAGCGCCGCAACGAGTCCCTCCGGGCAGTACGCGAGATACACCTTCGTCGGATCCTTGTCGCCGTTCGGCCCGATCATGAAGCTGTTTACGCGGTAGCGCTCGTCCCAATCCGAGAGGTCGCCGTCGAACTTTATCTTCGAAAGGTCAATGCGGCGCATCGTCCAGGTGCGCGGGATTACAGGCGCGTAGTCGACCTGCATCCCCTTCGCGTTGACGATCGACAGCTTCGGATTCGCCGCGCCCTTCGCAGCCGGATCCACCGGTGCGGACTTCACGAGCTTGAAGTCAAGCGTCTTCGTCTCCTCGGGCTTGAGCACACCCGTCTGCGTGACGGCGGGCTCGATCGACCAGCCCTCCGGGAGTTCCGCCTTGACGGTGAAGTCCTGGTCGTCGGCGGACTGGTTCGTGACGTTCATCGTGAACGCGCCGTCGAAATCCGCGGCCCTGGACTTAGCGTATGCCTGCGGCACGATGTCGACCTCGATCGCCATCGTCTTCGAGACGTTGCCGTTCTTGCCGGTGACGGTGAACGACGTATTGCCGCGCTTGAGCCCCGCAGGCCCAGTCACGTCGAAGCCGTACGGCTTCTTCTCGACCGTCCAGCCCTTCGGCGGCTCGACGGAGTACTCGAACTTGCCGGGCTGCGCGACCTCGACGCGGACCGGCTCGCCGCCGACGTTGCGTACGTAGAAGTCGCTCTCGATATCAATCGGGCACTGCTTGAGCCAGTCGCTGTCCTCGTCGAGGCCGACGTACCACGTGGGCGCGATGTCGAGCTTGCGGCTGTTCGAGGCCTTGAGCTCGCGTCCGAACATGTCGGTGACAAGCTCCGCCTTCTCGTCCTTGATTTCGAGGTCCGGCCCGTCCTTCTTGATCTTGTAGGCAAGGGCGACGACCTTGCCGTCGGCCCTTACGATCTGGACCATGTGGTTGGGCCCGAGGTTGGCCGTGCCGATGTACTCGTACTTTCCGGGGATGAACGTCCTCATGGCCGCAAACGACGCGGCGGAAGGCTTAGGGTTGCGCCAGCGGTCGAAGATGCCGCAGCCGGCGAAGAAGTAGTTGGGCGTATCGGTGTCGTCGTCGTAGTACCAGTACCAGAACATCTTCTCGACGCCGTTGCCCATGGCGAGCACCCACTTGCGCTGGAGGTAGGCTGCCTGCTCCCATTCGCTCACGGGCTGGCCCGCGAGCGTGTCCCAGCCCCACTCGGTCACCCAGAGCTCGCGGAACTTGCCGTCGCACGTCGCGGCCTTCTTCCAGTGGCGCCACACGTCGCGCAAATACGCCGGCTTCGCCTCGCTCATGCCGGTGTTGAGGTTCGCCTTTGAGTATTCAGGGCCGTCCTTGCCGCAGTAGCGATGTCCGTTCACAACGTCGATGTTGCGGAAATACCCCTTCTCGACGAGCTTCTGCGAATGTTCGACATAGATGCCGGCAAGCCCCGGCGCGACGGCGCGCGCATCGGGACGAGCGGCCTTGACGATGTCGCCGAACGCCTGGCAGTAGCGCCCGTAGCCGTCGAGCGTCTTGAACATGAGTCCGTCCACCTCGTTGTCGAGCTCGAACGCAGTCAGCGTGTCGAACGTCGAGACGGCAAGCGCCATCTGGCGGCGCCATTCCTTGTTCGGCGTATAACTTGGATCGTCGTCGCCTGTCGCGTCCTGCTTGATCTCGACTGCCCCCATCAGGCACGGAAGCGTCTTGATGCCGACATCCTCTGCTGCCTTCACGATCTTCGGGTACCACGGCCAGCCGGCGTATTTGCCGTCTCCGCGCGCGCGACGCATCCAGTGGAAGTTGAACGCGTAGTCGCGCACCCAGGTGAAGCCAAGGCGGGCGAACTTTTCGTAGCCGACATAGCCGCCGCCGTGGACATTGATTCCGTAGGGCGACGCCTCCTTTTCCTCGTCGGTCAGGTCCCGCGGATGGAGACAGACGACGTAGCGGGACTTCTCGACAAAAGGCTTCGGAAAGCCGTCGACCGCTATCTCGACCTTGTACGCGCCAGGCTCGTCAAATGGAAGCTTCACCATCTGGCTCGCGCCGTCGAGGACCTTCAGCGGCGGAATGTCGATTTTCCTCTCCTCGCCTGCCGCAGACACCGCCTTCGCCCTGAAGGTGAGCGTCTTCTCCTCGCCGATCCAGCTGCCGGCGGAAACGACGATCGCCGGGTCTCCCTCGGCGTAGTAGAACGTGTTGCCGACGACGGGATACTTGACCGACAGCTCGAAGGGCCTGTCGGCGACGCCTTCCATGTCGGTCCAAAGACGGAAGTCGTACATGTCGAACTGTCGCGTCTTTGGCGGAGAGTTGCGGTCGCCCCAGTTGTTCTGGCTTACGCTGTCGAACTTGACGGGATAGGCGATCGGCTGCTTGTTCTTGCCGACGGTTTCGGGGAAGAGCATCTCAAACTTCTGCCACTCGCGCGTCAGGGTGAACTTGCTCTTGGGATCGCCTGGCGCATGCATGGAGATGTTGAACTTGTTTGTGTTCGCGTCCACAAAATCAAACGACATTCCCCACGAGTCGTCATTGCCAAGCCTCGCCCAGCCGGTGAACTTCACCGGCTTTCCGGGAAGAACGTTCTTCTTAGGAGAGGCGTTCCACCCGCCGAAGGCATGGTCACCGTAGCGCGTCTCGAAGCGTATGGACTTGGCCTTCGTCGGCGCGTCGGACGGCCGTTCGTCGAGCGTGATCACATCGCCGCCGCACGTGACCCATGTGCCGGCCTCCCAAGCGTTCATCTCCGGATCGCCGATGTCGCGCGAAACAAGATCGGCGCAAACGGCGAGTGAGGACAGGGCGGCAAGCGCCGAGATGGAAATAATTCTGCAGTTCATCTTCGTTCTCCTTGTAAATCTGTTTTTCACACGCCTTTGCCGGGAACTTTGAGGCCGGGCTTTAGACCTGGCTTTGGCGGCAACTTGAGTCCGGTGGGGAGCGCACCCCCCTTTGGCGGAAGCTTGAGGCCCGTCGGAAGCGCGCCTCCCTTAGGCGGGAGCTTCAGGCCGGCGGGGAGCGCCCCGCCCTTCTGGGGAAGCTTGAGCCCTGGCTTGAGGCCGGGCTTCAGCCCCGGTATCGTCGGACGGCGAAGCGTCGCCGGGGCGGCAACAGGGGTTGGGACCTTCTCCGTCTTCACAGGTGAAACAGGCTTGAGTTCCTCGACCGGTTCAAGAGGAGTAATCGGCTCGAGCGGCGTGATCGGTTCGAGAGGCGTTACTGGTTCAAGAGGGGTAATCGGCTCGAGTTCTGCAACTGGCTCAAGCTCGGCGACTGGCTCAAGAGGGGCAACGGGTTCAAGCGGGGCAACGGGTTCAAGCGGGGACACGGGCTTTACCGGTTCGATTGGCTTCGGCGGCTCAACCGGCTTGATCGGCTCAATGGGCTTGGCAGGTTCGACGGGCTTGACTGGTGCAACTGGCTTTGCCGGTTCAATGGGCTTGACCGGCTCAATGGGCTTCGGCGGCTCAATGGGCTTGACCGTCTCGGTGGGCTTGGCCGGCGCAACCGGCTTCGGCGGCTCGGCCGCGGTGACAGGAGCGGGCGCGGCAGAGGGTTCGAATTCAAACGAGGCAAGTTCCATTAGCCCGCACCTGATCGAATCACCCTTCTCGATCTTTGTCGGGGCTTCGACCTTCACGCGGTTGCGGTAGGTGCCGTTCGTGCTGCCGACGTCTTCGACATACCATGCGCCGTCCTTGAAGAAGATGCGCGCGTGATGACGCGAAAAGCCGTCAACGTTTATCGGCGCAATGGTATTTCCGATCTCGCGCCCAATGGTCACTACATCGGAAGGTTCAAACGAATATCCAAGGTATATCCCCTTGATGTTGGCGATGAACTTGATCTTCATGTCAATGATTATACCACAATTTCCTCCGTTGGACAATGCGGTACGAAAAATCAGAAACGGGGCTCAGGAGACCTTGACCTTGAGTTTCGCCTGGCCCTTTGACGTAATGAGCTTCGAGAGGCCGACGAGAACACAGGTGAAGACGAGCATCAGCGTCGAGAGCGCGAACACCGACGGCAGGTTGCGCGAGTGCTTCGTCATCGAGGAGACGTAGGTCGGGAACGTGTTCGTGCCCGCGCCGTTCACGAACGAGGTGATCACGACGTCGTCTATCGAAAGCGTGAACGCGAGAAGCCCGCCCGCGACGATGCCGGGGAGAAGTATCGGCAGCTCCACGTGGAAGAACGCGTACCATGGCCCCGCGCCGAGGTCGTAGGCCGCCTCGGTGATGCGGTCGTCGAAGTCCTGGAGCCGCGCGAGCACCGTCATGGCGACATACGAGACGCAGAACGTGATGTGGGCGATGAGGATTGTCCAGAAGCCGCAGTTCACATGGCACGCGGCGAAGAGCATGAGGAGCGAAATGCCGATGAGGATGTCGGGCATGATGAGCGGCGTGTAGACGAGCGCATGGTGGATCGACTGCAGCCGCCCGCGCCACTTGTGGAGCGCTAGCGCCGACGTCGTGCCGATCGCGCAAGAGGCAAGGGTGGAAAGTCCGGCGATTATGAGCGAGAGCCAGAAGCTCTGCAGCAGCGCCCTCACCGACTGGTGCCCGGTGAAGATGTACCGGTACCACTTCCCGGTGAAGCCGAGGAACGAGCCGTCGGAGCCGAAGAAGCTCATCGAGATGCCGTTAGGGACGAACCCGTACACGACGACGAGGATTATCGGCACGTAGAGGAACGCGAGAACCGCGGCGAGGATCATGACCGAGACCATCGAACGCTTCATTTCGCAGCCCCCCCTTCAGCCGTGAAGAGCTTTGCCGTCTGCGCCTCGAGCCGCTGGCGGTCGCGTGCGTCCTGGCGCCGCTTCCACCACATCGCGAGCCCGATGGGGATGAGGACGCTGACCGCCATCACCGTCGCAAGCGCCGACGCATGCGGTATGTTGCGGTTCTGGATCGCGCGCATGAATATCTTGTTGCCGATGAGGACGCAGTTTGTGCCGCCGAGCATCTGGGGAATCACGTACGAGCCGATGGCCGGGATGAACACCATGAGAACGGCCGAGACGAGTCCCTGCCTGATGCCCGGCAGGAATATCTTGCGGAAAGCGTAGAAGTTCTTGGCCCCCAGGTCGCGCGCGGCCTCAAGGAGAGAGAAGTCGAACTTCTCGGCGGCGGTGTAGAGCGGCATGATCGCGAACGGCAGGAAGGAATAGACCGAAACGAGAACGACGGCCGCCTCGGAATCGAGGATCGTCGAATGCTCCCCGCCGATTGAGAAGAGGTTGCAGCACGCCTGGAGCCAGCCGTCTGGATGGAGCATGGTCTTCCACGCGAATACGCGGACTACGAAGCTCGTCCAGAACGGGAGCATTATCGAACCGGCGACTATAGCCCTCCAGCGGGGGTTCATGCGCGCGATCGCGTAGGCGCACGGAACGGCGAGCACGATCGACCATATCGTGACCTCGACGGATATCTTGATCGTGTTCCAGATGATCGCGGGATAGTCGGGATCGACGAGCTCGCGCCAGGTGGAGAGCGACCACTCCCCGACGCCGCCGGAGATGTCATGCCCGTGGAAGGTGAACGCCAGGACGATGACAGCCGGCACCGCGAAGAAGAGCGCGAGCCAGAGGAACGACGGCGCCGTTACGAGCCATTCGGCCCTACGGGAACGAAGCGGACTGCTCATTTCTCGGATTCCACCATGTAGCCGTCGTCGGGATGCCACCAGACGAAGACCTTGTCGTTCCACGTGATCGGCTCCTGGTCGAGGAGGAAGCGCGAGTGCGGCTTGAGGGCCGCGACGCGCACGCCCGAGCTGCTTATCCAGTACTTCGTGTAGACGCCCTGGTAGACTATGTCCTGGACGGTGGAGGGATAGACGTTTATCGACGCGCCCTTCTCCGGCGGCGGAGGCGCAAGGGTCACGCGGATCTTCTCGGGCCGGACGGAAAGATCGACCTTCTGCCCGACCTCAAGCTGCTTGTCGTTGTACGCGCGTATGTCGGGGAAGCCGTCCGGCCTGATGGTGCAGTAGTCGCCGTCTTTCGCCACGATCTCGCCGGAGAAGAAGTTCGTGTCGCCGATGAACGAGGCGACGAAGCGCGAGGACGGGGCCTCGTATATCTTGGCGGGGCCGTCGAGCTGCTCGATGCGGCCGCGGTTGATGACGGCGATGCGGTCGGAGAGCGACATCGCCTCGCCCTGGTCGTGCGTGACGTACATGAACGTGATGCCGACCTGGTCGTGGATCGTGTCGAGTTCGAGGAGCATGTGCTGGCG
>CACYNF010000051.1 GCA_902775595.1 uncultured bacterium
TCCACGGATTGGGGAAGTAGCTCAGTTGGTAGAGCATCACGTTCGCAACGTGGGGGTCGAGAGTTCGAATCTCTTCTTCTCCACCATCCTTTCCGGAGGCTACGTGGGACTGTAGCTCAACTGGACAGAGCGACGGTTTCCTAAACCGTAGGTTCCGGGTTCGATTCCCGGCAGTCCCACCAATGATGCCGGCTCCCCGGCAGAAGGAATATGATAGAATGAACATCGTCTGCCTGGATCTCGAAGGCGTCCTCGTGCCGGAGATATGGATTGCGTTCGCCGAGAAGACGGGGATTCCCGAATTCCGCCGCACCACGCGCGACGAACCCGACTACGACAAGCTCATGCACTACCGCATCGACCTCCTAGACAAGCATGGGCTCAAGCTTCCGCAGATACAGGATGTGATCGGCTCCATGCGCCCGCTCATCGGCGCGGAGGAGTTCCTCGACCAGCTCCGCGAGCGGACCCAGGTGCTCATTCTCTCCGACACTTTCGACCAGTTCTCGCGTCCGCTCATGAAGAAGCTCAACTGGCCCGCAATCTTCTGCAATTCGCTCACTGTTTCCGATGACGGCCGCATCACGGGCTACAAGATGCGCTGCCCGCAGTCGAAGCTCACGACCGTGAAGGCCCTGCAGAGCTGCGGTTTCGACACGATAGCCGCAGGCGACAGCTTCAACGACCTCGGCATGATCCGCGCGTCGAAGGCAGGTTTCCTTTTCCGCTCGACCGACGCGATTAAGAAGGCCAACCCCGACATTCCGGCGTTCGAGACGTACGACGACTTCCTGAACGCGATTTTCGCCGCGCTCTGACGAAATGATCTCCTCCCTACTTCTCGCGGCCGTTCCGTTCGTCTCGTTTCCAGCGCAGGGCGCGAGGCTTCCGGCGATCGACCATGTCTATCTTGCCGGCGCGGTTGCGAAGGGCGATACGAATGTCGTCGTCAACGGTGCAAACGTTCCTGTCTACCGCACTGGCGCGTGGGTGACGCTAATTGAGACGGCCGAGGGGTCGAACGACGTCTCGATAGTGTCGCAGTCTGGCGAGGCGACGAATGTCTGGTTCAAGATCGCGAAAAAGCCCGTTGCGGACCCAAACGCGAAGCCAGCGCCGGAGAAGGTGTGGAAGAAGCTCGACTACGCCAAGGACGAAGCGAAGGAACCGCCCACGAACAGGGCGCCGAACGAGGTGACGATCGTCGTAGACGCGGGGCATGGAGGCGACGACACCGGCGCGAGGAGCCCGCACGGTTTTTTCGAGAAGGACGCGAACCTCCTCGTCGCCGAACAGCTCAAGGCCGCGCTTTTGGCTCGCGGCTACAACGTCGTGATGACGCGCGAGACCGATGTCTTCATCCCCCTCTACGACCGTCCTAAGGCGGCGCACACGAACGACGCCGACGCGTTCGTGTCGATCCACCACAACGCACCGCCCTACGACAAGGACCCGAATCTCCTGCGCTACCACACGGTCTATTCGTGGAATCCGATAGGCGAGGCGCTTGCGACGGCCATCAACGCCGAGATGGCCGAGGCGCTTGGCGACACGCTCAAGTCGAACGGCCCGATGCACGCCAACTTCGCCGTTACGCGCAATCCCGAGATACCGAGCTGTCTCGTGGAGGTCGATTTCGTCACTTCGCCCGCAGGCGAGGAGGCAATATGGAACGCCGCGCGCCGGCGCGTTGTCGCAGAAGCGATAGCCGCAGGCATCGACGCGTGGCGCAGGGGATCAACGAAGGACAGGTAAAATGAAGTTCGAACTTCTCGTAAAGCTTTCTCTTCTCGCCGCCTACTTTGCGGCCCTCATCTGGATCGGCTTCAAGTGCCGCCGCGGCGCGGGGTCGGTTGACGGTTTCGTTCTCGGCGGGAGGTCTGTCGGCGCGTGGCTCACGGCGTTCGCCTACGGCACAAGCTACTTCTCGGCCGTCGTCTTTGTCGGCTACGCCGGGCAGTTCGGCTGGAAATACGGCATCTCGTCGACATGGGTCGGCATTGGCAACGCCCTTGTCGGCTCGCTTCTCGCGTGGATAATCCTTGGCCGCCGCACGCGACTTCTGACGCAGCACCTCGACTCGGCCACAATGCCAGACTTCTTCGCGAAGCGCTTTGACTCCTCGTCGCTCAAGCTCGCCGCGTCGGCGATCATCTTCGTGTTCCTCATTCCCTACACGGCGTCGCTCTACAACGGCCTCTCGCGCCTCTTCTCCATGGCTTTCCCCGGCTTCTCCTATTCTGCGTGCATCGTAGTGATGGCGGTTCTCACGGCTATCTACGTGATCGCCGGTGGCTATCTCGCGACTGCGATCAACGACTTCATCCAGGGGCTCATTATGCTCGGCGGCCTCGTCGCCCTGATTGCCGCGGTGCTTTCGTCGAAAGGCGGCTTTGCCGCGGCTCTCGACGGGCTCGCGCGCGTCAACGACCCCTCCGTTACGACAACGCCCGGCATCTTCACGTCTTTCTTCGGCCCCGATCCCCTTAGCTTGCTCTTCGTCGTGATACTGACTTCCCTTGGAACGTGGGGGCTTCCGCAGATGGTGCAGAAGTTCTATGCGATCAAGAACGAGGACGCGATCAGGAAGGGCACCGTGATTTCGACGCTCTTCGCCTTCATCGTCGCCGGCGGATGCTATTTCCTCGGCGGTTTCGGGCGGCTTTTCGGCGACAGGGTCGACGTCGCGAAAGAGGGGTTTGACGCGATAATCCCCGCGATGCTCTCGGGGCTTGGCCCGGGGCTTATTGCGCTGACGGTAATCCTCGTCCTTTCCGCATCGATGTCGACGCTCTCTTCGCTCGTCATGACTTCGAGCTCTACGCTTACGATCGACTTCATCCGAGGGACGATCGTCAAGGACATGACGCAGAAGAAGCAGGTTCTCTGCATCCGCGTTCTCCTCGTTGTCTTCATCGCTGTCAGCGCTGCTCTCGCGCTCGTCCAGTACAACAGCAAGAATCCGATTGCGTTCATCGCGCAGATGATGGGCATCTCGTGGGGCGCGATGGCGGGGTCGTTCCTCGCGCCGTTCCTCTATTCGCTCTACTGGAAGGGGACGACCAAGGCGGCGTGCTGGGCGTGCTTCGTGTTTGCCGTCGTCCTCACGACGGCAAACGTCTTCGGCTGGAAGCCGGAGCTATGGCCCGGCACGAAGATGAACCCAATCCACTCTGGCGCGATCGCGATGCTTGCGGGCTTCGTCATCGTCCCGGTCGTGAGCTGGCTCACGAAGGCGCCCGACCGCCGCTTCACCGACGCGCTCTTTGCGTGCTACGACCGTCCGCGCCAGGTCACGGCTAAGACCGACCTCGGCGACTGATCTATGGCGCTTCTGAACGAGACTCCTCAGGCAAACCGCGTTCGCATCGCATTCTTCGGACTGCGCAACGCCGGCAAGTCTACGCTCGTAAACGCCTTCACGGGCCAGGATCTCGCAATCGTCTCCGATACTCCCGGCACGACGACTGACCCTGTCTCGAAGGCGATGGAGATTCTTCCTCTCGGGCCATGCCTTATCACCGATACGGCTGGTCTCGACGACGAGGGGGAGCTTGGGGAGCTTCGCGTAAAGAAGACTCTGGGCGTCCTCGCGATCACCGACATCGCAATCTGGGTAGAGACGCCGCACGACGCCGACCGCGCCGACTTGCGCGAACTTTTCCTCGGGGAGTGCCGTCGCCGCAACGTCGTTGTGCTTGACTACAGGCGCGGCGATTCCGTCGACGAACTCAAGCGCAAAATCGCAGACATCAAGCTTGTCGACGTCGTTCCCGGGCTTCTCGACGGCCTTGTCGAAAAGGGCGACCGCGTGATCTGCGTTTGCCCGATCGACGAGTCTGCGCCGAAGGGGCGGATCATCCTCCCGCAGGTGCAGCTGATCCGCGACTGCCTCGACCGCCACGCGACGAGCATAGTCTGCCAGCCGGCGGAACTTGAAGGGGTGTTGGAGTGCCTTGTCGGGAACGATGGTAGGGGCCGCTCGGCACTCGCTTCGCTTGGCGTGTTTGCTTCCCCATGGGTCGCAAACCCCCGCAAGGGGCGGTTACCTCCGAGCGGACCGCGGGCGCCTCGGAGAGGCGCCCCTACCAATGACGCGGCGCGTGTTCTCGTTGTCACAGACTCGCAGGCGTTTGGCGAGGTGCGGCGAGCGGTTGAGGGACGCGATGTTCGTCTGACTTCGTTCTCGATTCTCTTTGCGAGGCAGAAGGGCGATCTTGCCGAGTTCCTGAAAGGCGTCGCGGCGGTCAAGAATCTCAAGGACGGCGACACTGTGCTGATAGCCGAGGGCTGCACGCACCACCGCCAGTGCAACGACATTGGCGCAGTGAAGATACCGAAGGCGCTCGCGAAGCTTTCTGGTGGGAAGAAATTAAACTTCGTCTTTTCGTCCGGCGCGACGTTCGGGCTTTCGGACCGTTCCGGAATCGCCCTTGTCGTCCACTGCGGCGGCTGCATGCTGACGCGGCGCGAGGTCCTGCGGCGCATCGACTGCGCGAAGGAGGCGGGCGTACCGATAGTGAACTACGGCATCCTTCTCGCCGCCGCGAACGGTCTTTCCGATGTCTCCGAAATCGGAATAGTCCACGCGTGAAGATCATTTTGATATAATCTCAAAAAATCTTTCAGACAGGATTAACATGATTGACAGGATTAAGATGAGAGAAGTTGTAGTGAGAAGTCGTAGTTGTAGAAAGGAATTTTCACAATTCCACTCTCCAACTCCAACTCAAAACTCTAACTAAACAATCCTGTAAATCTTGTAAATCTTGTCTAAAAGAGAATTGAAAACGGCTGTTCAAATTTTAACGCAGAGACGCAAAGTACGCAGAGACAAAAATGACAGACCTTAATGAGATTTTACAAGGCGTCCGCGGCAAGATCGCCGCGGCGTGTGCGCGTGTCGGACGCGACCCTAACGAAGTCGAAATCGTCGCCGTCACCAAGACCCACGGCGCGGAGGTAGTGAAGGAGGCGTGGGACGCCGGGCTTGCGATCGTCGGCGAAAACAAGGTCCAGGAGGCGGCGTGGAAAAAGCCGGCGAGTGTCTCCGGGCCGTCGTGGCACCTGATAGGCCACCTCCAGTCGAACAAGGTTCGCCACGCGCTTGAGATCTTCGACTTCATCCACTCCGTTGATTCGATAAAGCTCGCGGACAGGATCAACTTCATTGCCGACGAAATCGGCGCGTCGCCACATATCCTTCTTGAAGTAAATGTCTCCGGCGAGAAGTCGAAGAGCGGCATGAAGCCAGAAGAGGTCGAGCCGACTATCAAGCACATCGTCGAGTCGTGCCCGCGCGTGACGCTCGAGGGACTTATGACGATGGCTCCGTTTAGCGAGAATCCCGAAGACGCGAGGCCGTATTTCCGCAGGCTGCGCGAGATGCGCGACGACCTCGAGTCGCGGCTTGGCGTGGGGCTTCCGCGCCTTTCGATGGGCATGAGCGGGGACTACGAAGTCGCCGTCGAGGAAGGCGCGACATGGGTGCGGCTCGGCACGGTGCTCTTTGGCGAAAGGCCGAAGGTAAAACGCGTCGCCTCGTCCGATGGCAATGACGGTACGACGCCTTGCGGAGACTCCGACACGTACGCGGGCTTCGGCGGACTTGATTCCTATTCTGGCGCCGGCCCGACGGCTAAAGTGCTGGACTGATGTTCCCTGTAGAAGAGAAGATCGGCGAGATTCGCCGCGCGCTTGCGGCGAATAGGGATGTCGTGCTGACTGCGCCTCCCGGGAGCGGCAAGACTACTTGCGTGCCGCCCGCGCTCTTGGACGAGCCGTGGCTTGAGGGCAAGAAGATCGTCATGCTCGAGCCGCGGCGGCTTGCCGCGCGCAACTGCGCAACCTACATCGCGCGCAGGCGTGGCGAGGCGGTTGGAGGCACCGTCGGCTACCAAGTACGTCTTGAGAGAAAGGTGTCCGCATCGACTCGGCTTGAGATCGTGACGGAAGGGCTGCTTACTCAGCGGCTTCTTTCCGATCCGGAGCTTTCTGATGTCGGGCTCGTTATCTTCGACGAATTCCACGAGCGTTCGCTCCCCTGCGACACATCGTTTGCGCTTGCGCTTGAAGTGCGGCGCGCGTTTAGGCCAGATCTTCGCATCCTTGTCATGTCCGCGACGCTCGACGCCGATGAAGTCGCCGCGCACCTCGGAGACGCCGACATCATTCGTGCCGAAGGCCGAATGTTCCCCGTCGAGACGACTTACCTTGGCGACATGTCGATGACGGCCGCTATCTCGAAGGCGCTAAAGGATACAGATGGCGACATACTTTGCTTTCTGCCGGGAGAGGGCGAGATAAGGCGCGTGCAGGACACGGTAGGGACGTCTTTCCAAGACGTCCGCGGGCGCCTGGGGACAGGCGCCCCTACCAATGGCGATGTCGATGTTCTTCCGCTCTACGGCAGTCTCCCCAAGGAAGAGCAGGACAGGGTATTCGAGCGCGGCGGACGGCGCAAGGTCATTCTCGCGACGTCGATCGCCGAGACTTCGGTTACGATCGAAGGCATTTCGACGGTGATCGACTCGGGGCTTATGCGTGTGCCGCGTTTTCGTCCTGCGTCTGGCATGTCGGGGCTTGTCACGCTTCCGCTTACGCAGGATCGCGCAGAACAGCGCAGAGGTCGCGCTGGGCGTGTGCGTGCTGGAGTTTGCTATCGTCTCTGGAGCGAGGGTGAGCAGCAGTCGCGCCCAAAGAAGATGATGCCCGAGATTCTTGACGCCGATCTTTGCTCGCTTGTCCTGACGAGCGCGGCATGGGGTGCGCTTGGGCGCGAGGATTTGCCGTGGATGACACCGCCACCTGCGTCGAACTGGGATCAGGCAGTGGGACTTCTCAAGATGCTTGGCGCGCTTGATGGCGATGGGCGTCTCACGAAGAAGGGCGTCGCGATGGCGAAGCTTCCGATGCACCCGCGGCTCGCGAATATGATTATTAGGGGTCGTAACCGCCCCTTGCGGGTGGGCGCGACCCATGGGGAAGCGACCGAGCCGAGCGGAGCGAGTGCCGAGGGGTCAGGAGTCAGGAGTCAGGGAGAGGTGGGGTTGGCTTCGCTGTTGGCGGCGATTGTTGAAGAGGGGAATAGAAGCCGCGAGACTGATATTAGGAAGATTGCCGAGGAGATAAAAGAGACGCCGAACCGGCCGTTCTCGAAGAGGGTGCTCCAGTTGGCGCGAAGGTTTAAAAAAGGGTCAGACCCCTCTGACACAGTAGCTGATACAGCTAAAGCTGCAATCAGCTACTGCAGTCAGAAAGGTCTGACCCTAGAAGGCTCTCTTCTTGCGCTTGCGTATCCTGACAGGGTTGCGAAGAACCGTGGGAATGGAACGTTCCGCATGGTGTCTGGGCGCGGCGCATTTGTCGACGAAACAGATCCTCTTTCAAAGTCTCCTTATCTCGTCTGCTGTGAACTCGATGATCGCGCGGGTGATGCGAAGGTCTTTCTCGGTTGTCCCATTGGCGAGGACGAGATAGAAGACCTCTTCGGTGATTGCGTCATCGAGGAGCCGTACTGCGCGTGGGACAGGCAGAACGACCGGGTTAAGAGCGTCGTTCGCCGCAAGCTTGGCGAGATGACCCTTGGGGAGAAACCTCTCTCGGCGGCTGACGCGCGCCACTCGGTGGACGTCGACACAAGGGTATCGGAGGCGCTTATAGACGGCATTCGCCAGAAGGGAGTCGAGAATCTGCCTTGCTGGACAAAGGAATCGCGTCAATTTCGTGCAAGAATGGCGTTCTTGTCGCGTATTTTTGCACTTTCCGCGGGAACAGACCCCGAAAAAGCTGAGGGCAATGGCCTGGGGACAGACCCCACGAAAGCCAATAAAAATGGGGGTGAGTGGCCAAGTCCGACTGATGGGGCGATTCTTGCCGCGCTTCCTGGTTTTATCAGTGGGATGACAAAATGGAAGGATTTGGAGCGGCTCGACCTCTTTTCGGTCTTTGACTTTATCCTTGCGGAAGCGGGGCATGATAGGCGCGAGCTTGACCGTCTTGCGCCGACGCGCATGGAGGTCCCGAGCGGGAGCCACATGCTGATCCACTACGAGGGTGACGAACCGACGTGCGAAGTGCGGCTTCAGGAATGTTTCGGGCTTATGGAGACTCCGAAGGTCGCTGGCGGAAAGGTGCCCGTCGTGATGACTCTTCTTTCGCCTGCACAGAGGCCGATACAGATAACGAAAGACCTTGCGGGATTCTGGCGAGAAGGCTACCAGCTCGTCCGCAAGGATATGCGCGGACGCTACCCGAAGCACTATTGGCCTGAGGACCCGTTCACCGCAGTCGCAACGCGGCGCACCGTCAAGCATGCTGGACAGGCCTGATTTGTCAAATGATCGCAGAGTATGGATTCCGGCTCCAAATCGCGGCCGGGGATTTGGGCGCTTGTGGAATATGCTAAAATATTCGCATGAAGTCTGATGTGACTGGCTTTGCAATTTCTTTACAAATGTTTTACCATGGCTTGACAACGGCTGCGGCGAAAAATGGTTTAATGTTCACCGTCGACGGCAATGGTGCCGGAGATGAAAAGAAAGGACGGCGGAATATGAAGAAAACAATTGCAGGATTCGCGTTCGCCACGGTTGTGGCGGCATTTGTCGGGACGGCATCGGCGGGGGTCTCCTGCCGGGTGGAGCCCGATTACTCTGTCCGGCTCGCGGACAAGGCTGGCGAGGCGTACGTGAAGGTGACACTCGCGGCGGACAAGGTCGCGGCGGCAAACCGTCCGTCCGTAAACCTTGCCATAGTCCTCGACAGGTCTGGCTCGATGGGCGGCGACAAGATCGTCAAGGCCCGCGAGGCGGCGTGCGAGGCGATAAGACGCCTCGACTCGAAGGATATCGTGAGCGTCGTCGTATACGACAACAAGAGCGAGGTAATCGTCCCCGCTCAGTATGTGACGGAGAAGGAAGCGATCATTGCTCGCGTCAACTCGATTCAGCCCGGTGGATGCACCGCGCTCTTCGACGGCGTCTCGGCAGGCGCGGCGGAACTGAAGAAGTTCAAGGGGAAGTGCGAAATCAGCCGCGTGTTACTTCTTTCCGACGGGCAGGCCAATGTCGGACCATCGTCCGCCGAAGAGCTCGGACGCTACGGGGCGCTCCTTATGAAGGACGGAATCGCCGTGTCCACAGTCGGGCTCGGCGTCGACTACAACGAGGACCTGATGACGCGCCTCTCGCAGAAGTCGGACGGCAACAGCTACTTCGTCGAGAAGTCGGACGACCTTCCACGTATCTTTGCGAGCGAGCTCGGGGATGTCCTTTCCGTCGCCGCGACGAAAGTGGCGCTTAAGGTCAAGTTCGGCGTCGGCTTTACGCCGGTCTCGCTCATCGGACGCGACGGACGCATTCTCGACGGCGTCGTGACGATCGACCTCAATCAGCTCTACGGCGGACAGGAAAAATATGTAATCGTCAAGTGCGATGCCGCGCCCGGCGCTGTCGGTTCGGCGCGCGAGATTGCGAACGCCGAAGTCACTTACATCGACCCGAAGGACGAGAAGTCAATGACGGTGACAGGCGTCGGCACTGTGACGTATTCGGCAGATGCCGCCGCAGTCGCGGCGAGCGTGAACAAGAGCGTCGTGCGCGAGCGCGCGCTGAATGAAAACGCGCTACGCACAGAGGAAGCGCTGAAACTTGCCGACCGCGGAGATTTCAAGGCGGCGGAAGAGCTCATTCGGAGTAACTACAGAAACTCGCAGGATGTTCAGGCCGTCATTGGACGGGATGCCGCACTTGAGGCTGACGCCGACATGCAGCTTGGCAACTCGCGCAGCATGAACAGTGCCGATTACAGCGGCAGGACGCGTAAGAAAATGAGGACCTCGAGCTTCCAGCTCTTCAATCAGCAAAAGGTGAAGTGAACCGATGAAGCGCTGCTTCCACATTCCAGTCGCACTTGTGCTGCTAGCGATGCCTGCCATCGTTTTCGTGGGCGTGGTGTCCGACTGGATTGTGGGAGACATTGAGCAGCTCGCCAAGGTCGCTGAACGTGCGGACGCGAGGGTTGTCGAAAACAACGTGTTGTCCGGTCTGTCTGCTTGTGTTGAGCGGGCGAAGCACGCAGCCGAGACCGCTGTCGCTTCTGCCGCGGCAAATCCGACAGATGCCGTGCTTGCCGAGCTCTCGCGGCGCGAACCATACATCCGGAACTCGTTTAGATGGGTTCCGGGGCGCGGTGCCGTCTTTCCGCAGGAGCGTGGTGCTACACAGGAGGAGCGGCGCTTCCTCGCGCGGTATGTGACGCTTTTCGACGAAGGCTTCAAGGACGCAGCAAGGTCGTTCTTCACCTGGAAATCATGGTTCGAGGGTGATCGGCTTTCGTTTGTCGGATGGTGCAAGGCGGCGGATGGAAGTGTGGTAGGTGTTGAACTGGAGACGGTTGCTTTTCTCGCGGAGTTCCCCTCGATCCTTGCCGAAGCAGCGGGCGACGGGTTTATCCTTGAAGTGCGCGACGATGCGGGCGGAGCTCTTTTCAAGACGGGCGAGACGCCGGAGAAGAAGAAACCTGATGCCGTTTTCGAGCTTTCGTCTGTGCTGCCACACCGGTCGCTCGCCTTGTGGCGGACTCGTCCGCCAGCTACCGTCGAGGGTGTCGGCGCGCCGCTTGCTGCTGCGGCCGCAGTGGTGCTATTACTGTTGTCGCTGTCTGTTGCGGGCGCATTGATTCTTGTCCTGGACGCGCGGCGCGAGAGACGCGAATCGGAGAAGAAGACATCGTTCGTCTCCAATGTCTCGCACGAGCTGAAGACGCCACTTACGTCGATTCGTCTATGTGCGGAAATGCTTTCGGAAGGGCGTGCAAAAGACGATGCGGCGAAGGATCGCTACCTCGGCGTCATAACGAAGGAGTCTGAGCGACTGACACGGCTTGTCGACAACGTCCTCGACTTTGGGCGGCTTGAGCAGAACAGGCGCAAGTATGACCTAGCCGATGTTGACTTGCGCGATGTCGTGCGCGAAGCGGCAGAATCGCAACGCTCACGCGTCGAGGCGGCAGGCATGGAACTTTCAGTTGCGGTCACGTCAGAACAGGTGGTATGCCGCGTGGACCGCGATGCCGTGAGCCAAATTGTCGTGAACCTCGTTGACAACGCGGTCAAGTACGCGGCTGAGGGAAAACGACTCGATGTGAGGGTGGATTCGCAAGGGACTGTCACAGTTGCAGACCGAGGACCCGGCGTCCCGAAACGGGACAGGGAGCGTGTGTTCGAACGGTTCTACCGGTGCGATGACTCGCTTGCGGCGAAGGCGTCAGGGAGCGGCCTTGGACTCTCCATCGCGCGGCGGCTCGCGGAGGGCATGGGCGGCAGTCTTGTCTGCTGCGAGCGCGAGGGTGGCGGGGCCGAGTTCAAACTAGAATTTGGAGGTGCACGATGAAGCGGATACTTGTTGCCGAAGACGACGCGGACATTCGCGAGACGCTGAAAGACTTGCTTTCCGGAGAAGGTTATGCTGTAGAGACTGCGGCGGACGGCGTGGCTGCGATTGCCGTGTGGAAGGGCGCGGCTGAGCCATTTGACCTCGTTGTTCTCGATGTGATGATGCCTGTGAAGAGTGGATACGACGTTTGTCGTGAAATCCGCGCGGCGGGGAGCCGCGTCGCGGTGCTGATGCTGTCTGCGAAAAGCGAGGAAATAGACAAGGTTGTGGGGCTGGAACTTGGCGCGGATGACTACGTTACGAAGCCGTTTGGCGTCCGAGAGCTTCTTGCGCGTGTTTCGGCTGCGCTGCGCCGTGCCGGGCAGTCCGTTGCGACGGCGTCGGTGATTTCTGCTGACTTCCCCTTTTGTGGTGTGACGGCGAGCGTGAAGCACTATAGGCTTGAGTATGATGGAAAGTTCGCGCCGCTCACGGAAATTGAAATGAAGCTTGCCTCGCTCTTCGCCGCGCATCCGAGCGAGGTGCTTTCACGTGACAGGATTCTTAATGAAGTGTGGGGCGTAGACTATCTCGGCACGACACGCACACTCGACCAGCATGTTGCGAACCTGCGCCGCAAAGTCGATGAAGTCGGCGGCGACACGACGTTCGTCCGCACTGTCCACGGCATTGGCTACAGCTATGCGTGACAATTTGAGATTTGCATGAAGGGCACTATACGAGCTCTTCGAGGATTGTGTCGCAGACTTCGGTGCCGCGCTCGGTGAGACGGTAGACGGATTCGCCAATCTTTGTAAGAAGCCCCTCGGCGACGAAGCGGTCGAGAGTCGGCCGCCATTCCGGGAATCGCGACGAGTCGATTCCGTCGCGTGTCCTCAATCGGAAAAGCGTGCGCTCCTTGAGGTCTTCCTTTTCGCTCACCGTTTCGATGGAAGTGGTCGAACCGCAATGTTTATTGGGGTTTTGCGGGGTCTGTCCCCACCAGTTGCGGGTTCGGGTGAGGCCAACGCGCCCGCATGCGCCTTCGCCGAGGCCGACGTAGTCCTCGCCGCGCCAGACCGCGAGATTGTGGCGGCACTCGAAACCGGGGACGGCGTAGTTGGAGATCTCGTAACGCTCAAGGCCGATTGATTTCAGGAACCGCGCGGCAGATTTTATGCCGTCCAGAACCGTTTCGTCGTCGGGAACGTTCTTCAGCCCGCGGTCGTTCTGGAGCGAGTAGACGGAGCAGTGGCGGAGGCCCCAGTTCGCGAGCGGTGCGAGAAGGGCGTCCGGGTTCTTGGTCGTCGGGTCGCCCGGGTAGCCGAGAATCAGGTCGATTCCGGCGTTGTCGAAGCGAGACTTCACGAGCGCGAAGGCGCGCGACGCGTCGTCCGCCGTGTAGCCGCGTCCCATCGCACGCAGCGTCGCGTCGTTGAGCGACTGGACTCCCATTGAGATGCGGTTGACGCCGATTGACTTAAGCTCGTCGAGCTTGGCGGGCGTGACGTCGAGCGGGTGGAGCTCCACCGTGAATTCAAATAGTGGAAAACAGGTCTGACCCGTTTCCCACTGTTTGAGCGGGACACGCAGGGGCGAGAGGTCGCAGAGAGCCGGCGAGCCGCCGCCAAAGTAAAGAGTGCTTGGGGTCGGCGTAGAGTCGGTGTTGGAGCGGGTGGAGTCGTGTATGAGAGACTCTAACTCGACCCTAAGCGACTCTACATACTCCGCCCGCGCTGCAGGAGCCGAGCCCGCGCGCGAGTATAGCGAGCAGTAGGAGCAGCGGCTCCTGCAGAAAGGGAAGTGGACATAAAGGTTCAAAAGTCGAAGGGTTGAAAAGTTGAAAGGTTCAAACCTTGAAATGCTTCTTGATCTTTGCAACCTTGTCCAACTTCTCCCACGGGAATGCACTGCGGCCGAAGTGGCCGTAGGCCGCAGTGTCCTCGTATTTCCAGCCCTTTGGCTTGAGAAGCCCGAGGTCCTTTATGAGCGCGTACGGACGGAAGTCGAACACTTTCCCGGACGCGAGCATTTTTTCGAGCTGCTCGTTCGTGACGCCGTGAGAGGTCCCGAATGTTTTGACGCAGAAGCTGACGGGCCTGTCGACTCCGATCGCATAGGCGACCTGGATCTGGCAGCGGTCGGCGAGGCCTGCGGCCACGATGTTCTTCGCAGCGTAGCGTGCGTAGTATGCGGCGGAGCGGTCGACTTTCGACGGATCCTTGCCCGAGAAAGCGCCGCCGCCGTGCGCGGCCATTCCGCCGTAGGTGTCGACGATGATCTTGCGGCCAGTAAGCCCCGAGTCGCCGCACGGCCCGCCGATGACGAACTTGCCGGTCGGGTTGATGAAGAACCTCGTCTTTGGCGTGAGGAGGCCGGTCTTCGAGAGGTAGCCCTTTGCAAGCTTCTTGATCTCTTCGTAGTGCGCCTTAGTCGCTCCCGCCTCGGTAGTTTGGTGAGAGATGACTACGGTGTCGATTTCAACGGGACGGCCGTTTTCGTAGACGACCGAAAGCTGGCTCTTAGAGTCGGGGCGAAGCCAAGAGTACTTCTTGTCCGTCTTGCGGAGCTTCGCGAACATCTTGAGGAGCTCGTGCGAATAGACTATCGCGGCGGGCATAAGCGACTTCGTCTCGTTTGTCGCGTAGCCGAACATCATGCCCTGGTCGCCTGCTCCCTGTTTTTCTTTCTTCTTGCGCGAGACGCCCTGGTTGATGTCGGGTGACTGGCCATGGAGGAAATTGTAGTACTTGAACGTCGCGTCGGCGAAATGCTCTTCGGGGATCGTGTAGCCGATTTTCCTTGCGACGCGGCGCGCGATTGCCTCGGTGTCGATTTTCTTGAAGTCCCTGCACGTTATCTCGCCCACGTTTACGACGACGTCGGGGCCAACTGTCGTCTCGCATGCGACGTGGGCGCCTTTGTCTTTTGCGAGGCACGCGTCGAGGATTGCATCGGATATCTGGTCTGCCACTTTGTCGGGATGTCCTTCCGAAACGGACTCAGACGTAAAAATGTGGCGATGGTTCTTCTTTGTCATTTTCATTCCCTGTAGACTCAGCTTGTGTCACACGCCGAGCACCATGCCCGGACGTCACAGACTGAAATGAGTGCCGCATATTATACCATAAAGCGCTGATCGTTGGCGGCGGCTTGCGCTGGGCGCGTTTTTGGCACCGCTCGCGCCCATATCCCGCTGCGCGGAATTATGCCAAGGCGCTCGCTTCGGATTCCGTCGCCCATGATATGCATCGTAGTGCAAGCTACGCATACGGGCGACTGCATCAGATGCCAAAAACGCGCCCAGCTTCCGCCGCAGACGTGCTCAGAGGCCGGAGAGCCGACTGGCGCAACACACCTTTGTTTGGAGGCGAAGCGAAGTTGGCGGTGGAGCGAAGGTCCGAGCGAGGGGATACGGCGTATTCGCCGAGGGTTCCCCGAGGAGGAGCCTTCGGACGCCGCCAACAAGCGAAGCTTGCGCGTGCTTCGTAAGCCATCAATTATGGTATAATATCCCCTCAACGCACCGAACAGGGCGTTGAAAGCGAGTTTCAGAAGATGGCGGATGTATCGAAGATAAGGAAGTTCAGGGATGCGGACGACTACCGCAGGAATTTCGTCGTTCAGGAGGAGATAGACAAGTATCTCCCCGGCGGAAGGCATTTCATCGACGAAGCGGAGATAAACCGCTGCATAGCCGAGGTCGCGGAAAAGCCTGCGGATCCGGCGCGCGTGAGGGAGATAATCGCGAAGAGCGAGTCGACGTGCGAGACGCTTCTCCCCGAGGAGACGGCCGTCCTCATGTCCGTAACGGATCCGACGCTCTTCGAGGAAATGCGCGCGGCGGCGGACCGCATCAAGCACAAGGTCTACGACAACCGCATCGTGATGTTCGCGCCGCTCTACATGTCCAACCTCTGCGTGAACGGCTGCAAGTACTGCGGCTTCCGCGAGGGGAACGCCGCGCAGAAGCGCCGCGTCCTCACGATGGACGAACTCAAGGCGGAGGTCGACGTCCTCGCAGGGCGCATCGGCCACAAGCGACTCATCGCGGTCTACGGCGAGCATCCGACGACTTCGACGGAGTACATCGCCGAGACGATCGAAACTTGCTACAACCGCAAAGTGAAAGCGCCGAAGACGGGCGCGCCGGTGGGGATCCGCCGCGTCAACGTCAACGCCGCGCCGCTTCCGGTCGAGGACCTCAAGGTGCTGAAGTCCGTCGGCATCGGAACGTTCCAGGTCTTCCAGGAGACGTACAACAGGAAGCTCTACGAGGAGATGCATCCGTCGTGGAGCGTGAAGGGCAACTACGACTGGCGCACGACGTGCTTCCACCGCTGCCTTGAGGCGGGGGTGGACGATGTGGGGTTCGGGGTCCTCTACGGTCTCTGCGACTGGCGCTTCGAGCTGCTTGCGACGGTGATGCACGCTCGCGACCTGGAGCGCTGGTTCAACATCGGGCCGCACACGCTGTCGTTCCCGCGCCTCGAGCCGGCGAGCGGAACGCGAGTCCCCGAGGAGAGCCCGTGGCTCATCGACGACGACACGTTTGCGCGCATACTCGTGATCGCGCGCCTCTCGGTGCCGTACACGGGAATCATCGTTACGGCGCGCGAGAGCCCCGAGAGCCGCAACCGCGTCCTCGACCACGGCATGACGCAGCTCGACTGCTCGTCCAACATCGCGATCAAGGGCTACAGCGACTTCGCAAACGAGGCGCACCAGGAGAAGGAACGCCAGCAGTTCATGCTCGGCGACAACAGGTCCATCGACGAGATGGTGCGCTACCTCGCCTCGCGCGGCACGATCACTAGCTTCTGCACGGCTGGCTACCGCTGCGGCAGGACGGGCGGCTGCATCATGGACGCGCTCAAGACCGGGCGCGAGGGGAAGTTCTGCAAGATCAACGCGGTGCTCACTTTCCGCGAGTGGCTTGACGACTTCGCCTCGGACGAGACGCGCAAGATGGGCGACGCGCTCATCGAGAAGGAGCTTGCGGGCATCAAGGAGTGGCTGCCGAAGTTCTATCCGACGGTCATGAAGCAGTACGAGGCGACTTGCCGCGGCGAGCGCGATTTGTTCTTCTGAGAGTCGCCTTGAAGCCGTTATTTTTGATATAATACTCCGCAATGGCCAAGGTCAAGCTAACGAAGACGGAACTGAAGGCGCAGTCTGACGCCCTAAAGCGGTTTCAGCGCTTTCTGCCGATGCTGCAGCTGAAGAAACAGCAGCTGCAGAGCGAGATCGCTGGCATTGTCGCGAAGGCCGAGTCTGTGTCCGCGCGCGAGCGAGAGGTCCGCTCGGAGCTCGATAGCTGGGTAGGGCTGATCGCTACGGACGAGGAGCTGCTTTCAGGGCTTGTGTCTGTTAAGTCCGTCAAAACCGGCACCGCCAACATCGCGGGCGTCGCGATTCCGACTTTCGAGTCGATCGACACCGATGTGAAGGATATCGACGCATGGGCGACCCCCGCGTGGATCGACGACGCTGTGGCGGTTACGACCCAGATACTCTCCCTCCAGTGCGAGCGCAGGGTCTATGAAGAGCAGCGGAGGCTCGTCCAGGAGGAGCTTCGCCAGACCTCGCAGCGCGTAAACCTCTTCGAGAAGGTCAAGATTCCCCAGTGTAAGGAGGCGATCCGCGTAATCAAGATCGCGCTCGGCGACGAGCAGACGGCCGCCGTCACGCGCGGCAAGATCGCAAAGTCGCGCGCTCCCGAAAGCGAGGTGGCGGCATGATTGTGAAGATGCTCCATCTCGACCTCGTGTGCCTCGCGGCGGAAAAGGACAAGACGCTGACGCAGCTTCGCGACCTCGGCGCGGTCCATCTCGATCTTTCCTCCGCGCAGGGCGCCACCGTGGCCGCGGCGAAGGGCGAGGCTGCGGACGCCGAAAAGGCCGTCAGGCTGATCCTCAAGGCGAGGGGCAAGGCGAAGGACGTGAACATCCACGAGCGTTCGGTCGCTGACATTCTCGCAATCGACGCGGATCGCGAGTCTCTCAGGTCCGACAAGGACGAGCTTGAGCGCGAAATCCGCGTCTACGAGCCGTATGGAGACTTCGATCCCGAGCTCGCGGAGAAACTCCTCGGGGAGGTGGAAGGTCTTCGCGACGTGGTGCCGCTTCCGGAGACCCTGCCGTCCATGAGTCTTTCGAAGATGCGCGAGAAGCTCGAACGCATCGAGAACTGCATCGTCGTCGACGAGGCGAAGCTCGCAGGCAGCGACGAGAAGGCCATCTTGAAGAAGTATCCTGCTCTTGCCGACAAGATCGCGTTCGAGGAGGCGAAGGAACTTGTCGGCGAACAGGGAGAGCTTGCGTATGTCTCGGGCTGGATTCCGGAGCCCGCGCGCGGCACATTTGCCGCGGCCGTCCATGAGAATGGCTGGGGTGCGCTCCTGCGCGAGCCAGCCGATGGCGAGATTCCTCCGACGCTCATCGATCCGCCGAAACTCTTCCGTCCGGTGACGGCTCTCTTCTCCGGGCTTGGCATCGCGCCCGCCTACACGGAGTCTGACGTGTCGGTTCCGTTCTTCTGCTATTTCACGATCTTCTTCGCGATGCTCGTCGGCGACGGCGGCTATGGCGCCTTGATTCTCGCGCTCACGATCTTCGGGTGGTTCAAGACGCGCAATCAGCGGACGCTTGTTGTAAAGAGCTGGCTTACGCTCCTGACAGTGTTCTCTTCCGCGACGGTTCTCTGGGGGCTTCTCTCGAACACTTGGTTTGGCGCGGGGATCCCCTGGTGCGCCGACTGGCCGACGGTGAAGTGGCTTGCCGACCCGAGCTACAAGAACATGATGCTTCTTTGCTTCACGATCGGCGTCTCCCACCTTATGATCGCGCGAATCTGGACTGGAATCACGATCATAAACGACCGCCGCTGCCTCGCGCAGTTCGGCTGGGCTGGAGTTGTCCTTTTCATGTATCTCGTCACGAACTCCATCGTCGGAATATTCTCCGGCATACCGACATGGGCGTTCTGGATGTTCGGCGTATCCCTTGTCCTCGTCTTCGGCTTCACGCTGAAGGGCGACGAGCTGAAGACTCGCGGCGTCGAACTCGGCATGCTGCCGCTCAACATCATGAGCGCGCTTGGTGACGTAATCTCGTATGTCCGCCTTTTTGCGGTCGGGCTTGCCTCTGTCAAGGTCGCCGAGAACTTCAACGACATGGCGCTTTCGATCTTCAACTGCACCGACATGGTCTGGCTTAAGCCGGTTACGGCTATAGGAATGATTCTCGTGCTGCTGATCGGCCACGGGCTCAACTTCGCCATGGCGGGGCTCTCGATTCTCGTCCACGCGGTGCGACTCAACACCCTCGAGTTCTCGAACCACAAAGGCGTGACTTGGGCGGGATATGCGTTTAGTCCGTTCCGCAAAACATCCACTTGACCACCAAACTATCTAACCACTTAACAACACAGAAGGGAAAACACAATGAACGAAGCAGCATTGGTCATCGC
>CACYNF010000052.1 GCA_902775595.1 uncultured bacterium
TGCGCGGATGCGGGCGTGAGATCGAAGTGAAGATCGAGAAAGGGAGACAAGTGCATTGCGCCGATGAGCCGCTGGGAGGGTGCGCCGAAGCAGAACGACCCGCGCTACATTTTCCCGGGAGCGAAATCGATGATAGTCTTCGGATTTCGCATCCCGCGCGGACTACTGCGTGGCATCGAGGAGGGAACGAGGTTTCTCGACTATCCCGGCATGGGCTACGCGTCGCTCAACCAGGTGCACGGCCCCATGGTGCTCTGGAAGCTGAATCGCTATTTAGAGGAGCGCGGCTACGAGGTGTTCCCGCTCCAGAACGCGAACGGCGGCGATGCGGTGAACCCGGTGACGGGCAAGTTCCGCGCCGGCCTCAGTCGCCATGTCGCGGAGGGTCGCCCTGCGCCCGACGTGCTGGTGCATTTCCGCATGGCGGCGTATCTCGCGGGGCTCGGAGAGTTCGGCTGGTCGAAGATGTTCCTCACGCCGGAGTTCGGGCCGCGCGTCCGCTTTGCGATGCTGTTTACCGATGCTGAATTTGACGAATACGACCCAATTTACGAAGGTCACATCTGCGACCGCTGCAAGCTTTGCGTCAGAAACTGCGCGGGGCACGCGATATCGATGACGGAGTCCGTCAAGGTCACGGTATGCGGCCACGAGATCGAGTGGGGCAAGCTGGACGAACTTGCCTGCGAGGAGGGAATACACGGCGGAGCCGATAAGTCGCTTTCCCCGTTCGATGGCGACTTCCCGAGGCAGTACGGATACGGCCGCGCCGTGGAGGGCGCGTGTGGATGCATCCGTGCCTGCATGGTTCACCTCGAGCAGCGCAACAAGCTCACCAAGACATTTCGCAATCCGTTCCGCAAGCCGGGATGGAAGCAGTGGAAGATCGATCACACCAAGCCATATGAGATTCCGGCTGACATCGCCAAGGAATACATAGGCCGCATGGAGGACAGGGAGGGACGCGTCGAAACCGACGAAGACCCGTTCAGCCCTCTCAACGACTGAGGAGAGACTGTCATGATTCCGCTTGCTGCCGGATACCAGCATTTCGCGGATGGCGCGCCGTTCGCGGAGATCGCGTTGCGCCATCCGTCCGTGAAGGAGGTGTATTTCCCGTGGGTCGGCGAGCCGTCGGGACGTCCAATGCTGGGCTTCGAGGAGGAGGACGATCCCGAAGAGCTCGAGGCGGCGCTGAAGCGCGACCTTACGCGGCTTCGCGCGGCCGACGTGAGGCTCGACCTTCTTCTCAACGCCAACTGCTACGGCGCGGAGGCGATGAGCGTCGCACTGGAGAAGCGCATCGTGGCAATCGTGGAAAAACTCGACTCATGGGGATGCAGGCCGGAAGTCTGCACGACGGCATCGCCGTTCGTCGCGCGCACGCTTAAGGCGACCGCTCCCGACATCGAGGTGCGCGCTTCGGTGAACATGCGCCTCACGACGATCCAGGCTTTTCGGTATCTCGCGCCGCTTTTCGATTCGTACTATCTCGGACGCGACGTACAGCGCAATCTCGAGACAGTGAAGAGGTTTTCGGACTGGTGCCGCGCTAACGGAAAGAAGCTCTGCATCCTTGCGAACTCCGGCTGCCTGAGGAACTGCCCGTGGCAGACGTTCCACGACAACATGATCGCGCATTCCGACGCGGCGATGAAGACCGAAAACGTGAAGGGGTGGAATCCGCACCTCTGCTGGACGCTGTACAGGGACAGGAAGAACTTCGCGGAGATACTCAAGGCGACATGGGTGAGGCCGGAGGATCTTGGACGTTACGAAGGGCTTGTTGACGTGGTGAAGCTGGCGACGCGCCAGCATGCGAACCCCGGCATGGTCATCTCTGCGTACGAGCGCGGGACGTTTGAGGGGAATCTCCTGGATCTCTTCGAGCCCGGATTTTCGCCGACGTTCTATCCCGAATTCATAGACAATGCGGAGTTCCCCGCAGACTGGTTCGACCGCACATCGGCGTGCATACGCGACTGCGAGAACTGCGGGTACTGCGAAAGTGTCCTTTCGACGGTGGTTAGAAGTCTTGGCCCGTGTTGAAGGGCAGTTTCGTCCCAGTAGTCCGCTTGTTCATTCCACGGTCACTAGCAGATATTCGGTTGACTTTGCGCGCACGATATGTTAACTTATTTCAAGCACTTGAAAGGAATACAACCGGTGAAACATCCATGCTGCGTTTTCGGACTGATGTTGTCGGCCTTGCTCCAGATATCCTCGGTCTTCGCGCTGGAGCTTGTATCGCCGAAGGAAGGGGAGGAATTCTGCGCCTTGAAGCCGGAGCATCTCGCGTTTCTTGAACTCGATGCCGAAGGCCGCCGCGCGAAGCTCAAAGACTGGACGTGGCGCGAGCGCATCCAAAAGAAAGACATCGCCAGCACGCCTCTTCCTCTAAAACTCGCATGGCGCGGCGGGAATGGCCCCTACGAGGTGAAGGTGACGCTGGACGGAAAAACCGTGTTCGCGACAAATCTGACGGCTACGGCTGTCAATGTGTGGAACCTCGAGATCGCGCGCGAATACGCATGGACCGTATGCGCCGGCGGAGAGTGCGCGCGCGGGCACTTCAGAACGCGCGACATGGCGCCGCGTCTCATGTACGTGCCGAACGTCCCCAACATCCGCGACCTCGGCGGGCGCATCGGCTTCGGCGGACGACGCATCAGGCAGGGCCTCGCGTACCGCTCGGCGGGACTGAACGGCAACGCGTCCACCAGCCGCGACAAGCCCGAAAGCGAGTGGCGCCCCGGCAGAAACCGGATGACGCCCGAGGGCCTGCACATCGCCAACGACATCCTCGGCTGGGAAAGCGACATCGATCTCCGCCGGGACTTCGAGTGCTGGGGCATGACAGGCTCGCCGGCGGGCGCGGGCGTGAAGTGGTGGCACTACCCGTCCAAGGCATATGCGGCCATGGCAACGCCTGAGGGCAGGGAGGCGTTCGCCAATGTCTTCAAAGTCTTCCTCGACGAAAAGAACTACCCGGTCGTTTTCCACTGCATCGGCGGCGCAGACCGCACCGGCGCGGTGGCGTTCATATTAAACGCGCTTCTCGGCGTATGCGACGACGAACTCGACAAGGACTGGGAATTCACGGTGTTCGCCAACAAAGACAAAAACTTCGGACACGAGAAGTGCTTCGACAAGCTGCGCAGGATGTTCGATGGCTATCCGGGCGCGACGACACGCGAGAAGGCGGAAGCATACGTGAAGGAGCTCGGCTTCACCGACGCCGACATCGCCCGGTTCCGCGGCATCATGCTCGGGAAATAGGCGGCGTTCATTGCTGAAACACGCGACAAAGATGGATACCATACTCTTCTTCATTTCTTCAACACGTCACACCTGCGGCAACCGGCTCGAGGGGATATACCGCTACGCGCGCGAGCGCGACTGGCACGTGCAGGTGGTCGAACGCGCGTTCCACAAAGTGAACGTCAGCCGCCAGCTGGACTTCTGGAAGCCGGTCGGCGTCATCGCGGAATGCGGAAGCGGTGCGAGCGAACTGAATGCAAAGGCGTTCGGCGGCATTCCCACCGTCTATTTCGACGCCGACCGCGCTATCCACGGGGCGGGCTGCTACGTGGCGCTCGATTCTGCGAAGGTGGGGAAAATCGCCGCCGGACATTTGCTCGCGCTCGACCTGCCGCACTACGCGTTCGCCGCTTTCCGGCTGCCGATGTTCTGGGCGCGCGAGCGGTGCGAGGCGTTCGTCAAGGCCGTGCAGCGCTCGCGCAGATGCGGTGTCTCCGTGTTCGACCCTGGGTGCGAACAGGCGCCGGACGTCCGTCAGAATGCGCTGGAGGAATGGGTGCGGAGCCTGCCGCGCCCGTGCGGCGTGTTCGCCGCGAACGACTACGTGGGCGAGGAAATCGTCAACATCTGCGCGCGGACCGGAATCTCGGTGCCCGGCGACATTGCCGTCCTCGGGGTTGACGACGACGAGCAGATATGCGAGAACACCATGCCGACTTTGTCGTCCATATCGCCGGACTTCGCGCATGGCGGCTATCTGGCGGCCGAAATGCTCGGACGCCTGATCGACGGAGACGGGCCGCGCAGGGCGTTTCTGCGCTACGAACCGGGAACTATCGTCGTGCGGCAGTCCACGCGCCGCTTCGCATTCAGCCGCGAACGGATCGCCGAAGCGGTCGAGATGATACGCCGGCGTGCCTGCGAAGGGATTTCCGTAGAAGACGTCGCGTCGTACATCGGCATCCCGCGCCGCACGGCGGAAATGCACTTCCGCGCCGCCACAGGGCGGAGCATCCACGAGGAAATCGACGAAGTGCGTTTTACAAAAGTTCTCGCGCTCCTTAAGAATCCGCGCCAGACGCTCGACGCGATTCCTGATCTCTGCGGCTTCTCGACAGGCGTCGCGCTGCGCAAGGCGTTCAAGCTCCGCACCGGACTTTCCATGCGCGAGTGGCGCGCAAGGAACGTTCCGGCGTTTGCGCAAAAGTAGCGTTTTCTTTTTCGATTTTGGCCCCGCGTCGTTTTCAATTATGATAGAATATAGCCAGATATGAAAACTACTGTCGGCGATAAAAGTCGGCAAAGGAAAGGAGAAGAAATGCTATGAGACAAATTACGCTCAAGAAACCGGTGGCTTCCGTATCTTCTCTCGGAGGTAGCGCCCGTGTGGTTTTTGCGGCGACATTTGCCTGCTTCATGTCCGCAGCTTCCCTGTCGGCGCAGGGGTCGACAAACGTCTTCAACGACGCCGTGTTCTGGTTCCGCGGCGGCAAGGACATCGGAGGCGACGGTTACATGCAGAAGGGTGACTTTTTCGATGACCTCCATGCAAACGACTCAACGCATGAAAACCATAAGATGCCCATGACTGGCTTTACGGGGACATACTCCGCATTTGCTACAAACGCCGTGTTCCGGAATGAACAGGTTGTGTTTCCGGCACTTGGTAAGCAGATTGCAAAGGAAATACGAGTGCTGCATATTTCCAATGCGGCCAAATCAAAGAATTATTATCCGTTTGTCGTCAATCCCCGTTCCGTCTTTGCGCGCAATAACATCTCCAATGAATATACGATCATTAGCAGGATACGTCTTGATGATGACGGGATCAACCGCAATGAATGTTTAATGAGGCTGGGTTATAACAGTTCTTCGAGGCAGGGAATGTGGCTTGGATTTCTGAAGTCCTACTCAAGTTATCCAGGCTGCATGCGTGTTGCGGCATACCGCACGCCTGACAGCAATGGCAGCAACGGCGCTGTGCAGTTCAATCTGCCGGTTCCGACAAATACATGGGTCGATTTGGCAGTGGTGGTCGGCAACGGCAGGTTGCGCGTCGGAGTTGCCACGCCGGAGTCTTTGTCGAACCACGGCAATAATCCCACGATCGCTTTTGATCAAACACCAATGTGGACGGACAACTGTCCTTTGCTTGGAGACGGATATTACAGGCTGTTTTGTCTGGAAGGGCAGCAGAATCCGACAAATTCGGCTAAAGCGGACACAACGTGCTTCATCGGCAGTGTCCAGCAGCTTGCGATATGGGGCAAGGCGCTTACCGACCAGGAAGTCATGGAAGCGTTCGGCATGCCGCGTCCGGCAATCTTCAGGACTGGTCTCGACAATGGAAGCTCGAGCGAATTTGGCGGCGAGCGACCAGACGGTTTGGTAGCGACGCAAGAAATCGATGGATTTGGCTCATGGCAGGGTGTCTGGGTTAAGATGCTTGCGGGCGATGTCTGGACGAACAAGTTCCACGCGTTGCGCGACGAGGCCGGGCTCGCGCAGATATTCTCCATTAAGTCTCTTCGGGATTCAGATGCGGTTCAGATTGAACCAATATTGAACGGGACTTCCCTTGGCGAAAGGCGCGTTGTAGCGAACGCGCGCGTATTTTGGCCGGTGGCGACAAATCTTGTCGTCGAGGGCGCAAACACGCTTGAAATCAAACGCACGGATGGCGGAACTGGAGATTTTCTCATGGATGCGATGGAACTTGGCGGCGCACTCGGCGTGGGACGGGAGTCGGAAAGCGCCACGAACGATCAAAGAATTCCCCCGGATCGTTCGAGGTCAGGCGTTCCATCTGCCGCGGATCCAAACACACAACATTGGCCACAAGGCCTTAGGCCAAAATCAGGCGTTACCAACTTGCATTTCCGCGTATGGATGGATCCAGATGTGGTGAACAAGGTAACTTCTAGATTCTGGACGCGTACTAAATGTGAGGAAGAAGACGGAATGACCATAAAGGATGATGACCAATTCCTATTCTACGTGAATGGAGTGAACAAGGGTGCGAGAGGTTCCGACACAAGTTGGGATAGCGACCCAATCGAGCTTATATTTCAGCCAGGGGAATTGAATGGCGGATGGAACGACGTTGAATTTATTTCGACCTCGTCCACCACTAATTGCCGTTGGCTCGTTGACTACTTCCGCTTCGAAACTGACCTACCTCGCGCGTTCAGCATTCCGCCGCCGGGATTGTCGGTCTTTATTAGGTAGCGAATCATGATTCGCCTTGCGACCGTAGTTTTGGCGCTCTTCGCGTCCGGAACCCTGGCGTTCGGCGCATCAAACGCGCCGAAAGCCAGGGCGCTGCGCGTCGAGGCGGAGACGGGGAATCCGCTGCATATCGTTCGGGAAGGGCAGGGCGAAAGGCCCGTTCTCGCAATACACAACGCCGCGCAGGAAAAAATCGCCGCGCAGGGAACGCTGAAGGTTGAAGGGTTCGTCGGTGACGTGATTGATTTGCCGGTGGACATTGCACTCGATGCTGGACAGACAATCAAGATCCCTGTGCATGTAGGCGATTCCAAAGGCGTGTGGAGAATCTGTGGCGAACTTGCCGCGGACGACGGAAGCGTCGCGTCCGTCGATACTCGCTTCGCCGTCATGGACTTCCACGCCGTCACGCCGAAACAGCCGCGCGGGACCTTCCGCCTCGGCGTCCACTGGCACTTCCCGCGGTTCACGGACGGCGACCGCCGCATTGCCGCGTCCGCCCTTGTCGCCTGCGGAGCGAAACTTACGCGCGCCGATTTCGCGAACATGGCGAGCATCCAGCCGGATGGTCCGGACAGCTGGGAATTCGGACGCACGGACGAACTTCTTGGCGAGCTCGAGCAAAACGGAATCGCGCTCGACGCGATAATCTTCAAGACGCCGCGCTGGGCGATGGCCGAACAGTCCGGCGCGAACGCAGTCTGGAATCCGCGTGCGGTGCGGCCTCCTGCCGCCGGGACCTTCGGCGCGTTCTGCGAACGGCTCGCCGCGCGGTACGGCGAGCGCATCGACTACTACGAAATCGGCAACGAATGGGACCTCCGCTTTGCAGGCACTTACGACGAGGCCGTTGCCGTGCAGCGCGAGGCGTACATCGCCCTGAAAAAAGGCTGTCCCGGCGTGTACGTGATACCGAACGGCTGGGCCGCGGCGGGGGATCTTCCCCGCATGGACGGAAAGGGACGCACGAGAATACACGAATACTTCCTGAAAAACGCCAAGGACTTCTTCGACGTCGATACGATCCACTGCCACGGTCCGTTTCCGAAGTACGTGAACTCGATATCGAGAAAACTCTTTCCGCTCCGCGAACGGACGGGGGCGTCCGGAAAGCCCTGGTTCTCGAACGAGTCTTCGCTTTCAAGCGTGTGGGGCGAACGCGACGCCGCCGTCGCCGTGTGGAAAAAAATTCTCTGGGCGTGGGCGCATGGAAGCGTCGATTACATCTGGTACAACCTGCGCTCGACAGGCCGGGATCCGAAGAATCCGGAGCATTGCTACGGACTCGTCACCGCCGACTTCTTTCCGCGCGATTCATACGTCGCCTTCGCCGCGCTGTCTTCAACTTTCGGAGGAGGCGAATTCCGCCGCGCCGTCCTCGACACCGACACCCGCTTCGTGTTCGAGTTCAGGAAAGGAAACGACCTGGTTCTTGCATCATGGGACGAATCGGCGCAAGGCCGCGCAGTCGTCCCAGTTGAGACCGACGCAAAACGCGCCTGGCGCGTCGATCTCATGGGCAACAAAACGGCAGTGCCTATAAAAGACGGGCGGACTATGCTAGCGATCGCGTTCGAACCTTCGGCGCTTGTGCTTGAAGGCGCTGCGTTCGCGTCCGTCGACATTGGGGGGCTTTGTGCAGAAGACTCGAACGCCGAAGAGCGCGCTGTCGTAATCCCGCCTGATGACCCGGAACGCGCCCCGGACTTCGTTCTCGAAAAGCCGCGACAGGTGCACGACTTCTTCGAGGGTAATCCTGCGGAAAGGGATCGACTCTGGAAAGGTCCGAAGGACTGTTTAGCGAAAGTCTGGCTGGCTCGGGACGGACGCGGACTGCGCATCCGCGTCGATGTGGAGGACGACGAACATCGCGATCCACCGGCCGGAGCGGCACGGAACGAAGGCGACAGCATCGAGGTGTCCGTTGCTGACCAAGGCGGCAACGGCCAGCGGAGGTTCTGCTTTGCGCATACGGAACGTACCGGCACGCTTACGCGCTACGATGCGCTTGTTCCGTATGACGCCGCCTCGGGGTTCACCGCGAAAACGCTTGAGGACGGAATCCTCTTCAACCTGATAGTCAACGACAGCGACAGCGACAGGCGCGAGGCCGCGATCGGCATTGCGGCAGATGCCTTTCTTGCCGGAAGCTCCGCGACGGTTCCGCTGATACGCTTTGCAAAAACCGCCGCCCGTCTCGAGATCGACTTCGATTCCGAACGCGGGGCGATAAAGCCGCTCCACGGCGTTAACAACGCGCCTGTCCGCGTAAACGGAAAGCAGGGGCAGGACGAGTTCAAGGCGGCAGGCATACCGTTCGTGCGCACCCACGACACGGCATACTCGTTCGGCGGTACGCACTATGTCGACATCCCGAACGTGTTTCCAGATTTCGACGCGGACGAGACGGATCCCGCGAACTACGACTTCGCCTACACCGATGCGTACCTGAAGCCGATTGTCGCGGCAGGCTGCAAGCTCTTCTATCGCCTCGGCGTCACGATCGAGAACAACTGGAAAATCAAGGCATACAACATCTATCCGCCGAAGGACTACGCCAAGTGGGCGCGTATATGCGAACACGTCGTGCGCCACTACAACGAAGGCTGGGCGGACGGCTTCCGCTGGAACATAGAGTACTGGGAGATATGGAACGAGCCGGAGAATCCGGCGATGTGGCAGGGGACGAAGGAGCAGTTCTTCGAGCTCTACCGCGTGGCGGCGAACCATCTAAAGTCGACGTTCCCGCAGATAAAGGTCGGCGGCTACGCCGGATGCGGATTCTACACGATAGACGACGCCAAAAGGCGGCAGGAAAGCGCATTCTACAGAAGCTTCGTGGATTGGTTCGAAGATTTCTGCCGCTACGTGAACGCTCCCGATACAAAAGCGCCGCTCGATTTCTTCTCGTGGCACCTCTACGTTTCGCAGGACTGGCCGGTGGACCGGATCGCGACGCATGCGGACTACGTGCGCAGAACGCTCGACGCGGCGGGGCTCGAGAAAACCGAAAGCATCTTCAACGAATGGAACGTATTCCGAGGCGACAGGAAGGATCAGCTCGAGAAGTTCGAGAATTGCAAGACGCATGTGGGCGCGGCGAACACGGCGGCGGCTTTCTGCGTGATGCAGAACACGTCTATTGACAAGGCAATGTACTACGACGCGTGTCCTACGCGCGTCTATTGCGGGCTCTTTACCTTCCCGGGACATCGCACCACACCGTGCTACGAGGCGTTCCGCGCATGGAACGAACTTGCGAAGCTCGGAACGGCGGTCGAAACAAAGTGCGACGCCGACGGACTCTATGCCGCAGCCGCGAAGAAGGACGGATGCCGCGCGTTCATTGTATCCAACGTCGGGAAGGAGAACGCATCGGCGGCGCTTGATGTTGGCGGAGGCGTCTTCAGGCTGTATCGCGTCGATGCCGAACACGCGAAGCTCTCTGATTGCGGCGAATGGCGCGGCGGCGCGCTTGGCATCCCCGCAGACGGCTTTGTCCTCGCCCTCTCGGGATTTTCGCTTGGCGATGCGCCGGCAGCAGACCGTGCGCCGTCCTCGTCCGACAACGGGCTGTGACATGACGGAGGAACCATGAAATCGAACAGCATACTGCGCGTCCTTGTGGCGTTGGCCGCTTCATCCTCTGCCTTAGGGCTATATGCGCTGGAGCCGGGCCGTCCAGACCCGCGCACGCGCACGTTTCTGCCGCCTGTGCGGGTGGTGTGGACGTCCGGCGACGCCGTTTACGGCAACAGGTCGGTCGTGAAGAACGCCGAGAGCCTGCTGCTGCCGCGCCACGGGCAGATTCCCGAGGAACGCTGGAGGGGCGTCTGCGGCTGCGCGATGGAGAACAACGGCGAGCCGGCTTCGGTTATCCTGGATTTCGGGCGCGAACTGCACGGCGGGCTCCAGATCGGGAGCATGTGCCCGCGCGGCATGAAGATGCGCGTCCGCTTCGGGGAGAGCGTTGGCGAGGTTATGTCGGACATCGGTACGAAGTCGGCCAGCAACGACCACGCGATACGCGACGGCGTGCACGACATACCGTTCATGGGCATTGTCGAAATCGGCAACACTGGCTTTCGCTTCGTGCGGCTTGACCTCGTCACCGCGGGCAAGGTCAACCTCGAGTGCGTACGCGCCGTTTCGCTTATGCGGCCGATGCCGCGCCTCGGCGAATTCAGGTGTTCGGACGAGCGCCTGAACCGCATATTCGACACGGCTGTGCGCACCGTCCATCTCTGCTGCCAGGATTATCTCTGGGACGGCATCAAGCGCGACCGGCTCGTCTGGCTCGGCGACATGCATCCCGAGGCGTGCGCGATACTGTCCGTCTTCGGCGCGGCGGAAGTCCTTTCCGATTCCATCGACTACGCAATCGCCACGACTCCGCCCGACGGCTGGATGAACAACATGCCGAACTATACGCTCTGGTTCCTCCGCGTCGTGCGCGAATGGCATCGCTACACCGGCGACGCCGCGTGGGTGCGCGCGCGCGGCGAATACCTGAAGGCGACCGTAGCGCACGTGCTGGAGAACGTCCGCGGCGAATCCGCCGCGTACGGAGACGGTCCGCTCTCCAACGTGTTCCTCGACTGGCCCACGCAGCACAACAAGCCCGCCGTCCACGCCGGCACGCGCGGACTTCTCGCGCTCGCGCTTGACGACGCCGCGGAGCTGATGGATGTGGCGGGCGATGCTGTGCTCGCCGCGAAATGCCGCGACGAGGCCGCGAAGGTGCGCACGGAACGGCCCGATCCCGCGGGGGCGAAGTCCGCCGCCGCGCTTATTGCGCTCGGCGGCCTTTCGGACGCGAAGGAGATGTTCCGAGACGTCATCGGAAAGAACGGCAACGAAGGGGTGTCCACGTTCTACGGATACTATATGCTGGAGGCGATGAGCGCAGCGGGCGAGAATCAGCGCGCAATGGACACGGTGCGCGACTACTGGGGCGGGATGCTCGACATGGGAGCGACAAGCTTCTGGGAGGACTTCAGCCTTTCGTGGACCAATAACGCCTCGCGTCTCGACGAAATGCCCGTCCAGGGCAAGAAGGACATCCACGGCGATTTCGGCGAGTTCTGCTATCCCGGCTACCGCCATTCCCTCTGCCATGGATGGAGCGCGGGCCCTGCGGCGTGGTGCATCGCGCATGTGCTCGGGCTTGAGGCCACGGACGACGGCGGCATGACGGTGCGCGTGAAGCCGTTCCTGGGAGACCTCGAATGGGCTGAGGGCGCGCTCCCGACGGCGCGGGGCGTTGTGCGGGTTCGCCACGAGAGACGTCCGGACGGATCGATCGACACGAAGATCGACGCTCCGCCCGGAGTCAGGATAACTGGCGCCGGCAAACCCAGCCCATGATGCCATGTCATTCGGAAAACCAAGGAGTGGAACTATGAAAGCGATGTTGGCGACAGTTGCGGCTTTGCCCGCCCTGATTGCGTCGGCGGAGATCGATCCCCTGACTACGCGCTGGACATTCGGTGCGCACGAGCCCTACACGATGTACCGCAGGGTCGGCAAGAGCTGCACCGGCAGCATAGACGGCAACGCCCTGTGGGTGAAGGACTGGCTCGACTGGTTCGACGAGCACGCGCCAGAGAAGATGGAGGAAGTGGGGCTCAACTTCCTCCACTCGCGCTTCTACAAGGGCATGGGCTGGGAAATGGAAAAGGACGACTTCCCCAATGTGCAGAAGTTCGTCAGGAACTGCCACGCATATGGAGTGAAGACCCTCGCGTACGTCCAGTTCTGCACGCTGTATCCCGAGTTCATGAGAAGGGAGATCCCCTCGATAGACGACTGGGCGACCGTCGACTGGCAGGGCAACAAGAACCTGTGGGGCGGACAGTACTTCCGCTGGGCGCCATGCCTAAACTGCCGCGAGTGGGAGGAGTACATCAAGCGCATGTGCACGATCGCACTCACGGACGGCGGCTTCGACGGCATCATGTTCGACAATGTGTTCGACTATCCGTGTTACTGCGCCCGCTGCGAAAAGACCTTCCGTGCGTGGCTTGCGAAGATTCCGGAGGACGAGCGCTTGCGCAGGTTCGGCTTCGCCGACGCCTCGTCCGCCCTGCTGCCGAGGATGGGCCGCAGCCAGATGCACCATCTTGACGCAAAGGATCCTGTCTTTCAGGCCTGGGCGCTCTGGAGATGCGAGACGATGACAGGGGTGATGTCCCGCTTCCGGGCGCATATCAAGTCCGTAAAGCACGATGCAATAGTCTCCGGCAATCCGTCGCCGTACCGCAGCCGTGCGCGGTTCCTGGACCTGGCCCAGAACATGGCGGAGCTGTGCAGGCCGTTTGACTTCATAATAATGCAGAACACGAACTTCCCCGAGGTGAAGGGCGGGCGCATCTTCAACCGCGTACGCGACCTGAAGTTCGCGCAGGACCTCGGGCAGCGCATCGTCGCCCTGTGCGACACAGACAGCACGATCATTCCGGAGCGGGAGGCGAAGTTCCTCATGCCGATGGTCGAGGACATCGTGTTCGGCGGCATTCCGACAGACCGCACGATTCTTACGCCTTCTCCCGAGCCGGGCTTCCTGCGCAGGGAAGTCTTCGAGAGACGCAAGCGCCTGCACGCCGTGTTCGACAAGTTTGTCGCATCGCATCGAGCCGAGCTTTCGGCGCCTACGATGCACCCGGTGCGCATCTTCTATCCTGAAAGGGAGGTGCTTTTCTCCGAGACAACGCACCAGGGCATTGCGGCGGCCGAGGAGATATTCCTGCGCGGCCACATTCCATACGGCTATCTCGTGGCATATCCCGGCGAGCCCATCGCCGTGCCCGATGGTACGGATCTGATTGTTGTTCCCGGCCTCGTCTCGCTTTCCGACGCGCAAATGGATTTCCTTGTGGGATGGGCGAAGAAGGGCGGGCGGCTCGTCGTCACCGGCGACTCAGGCCGCTACGACGAGTGGAACGCGCAGCGGCGCGTCAACGGCTTCATTCCCCGGCTGGCCGAGTTGCCGAATGTCGTGCTGCGCGAGTCGTCCGACATGATCGCCGGCGCAGACCTCGACTGGTGCTATACCGTGGATCCGCCAGAGGACGGAGGACGGAGGCTTGTCGCAGACCTCGAGAAGTCGGGGTGGCGGCCGCCAGTCCGGTTCGAGGGCCTTCCCGCCCACGTCTTCGCGGAGTATCGTCGCCTCGACAAGGACCATGTCGCGGTGCATCTCGTGAACTATGCCCCCGAAAAGCAGGTCGACGGCGTGCGGCTTGCCCTCGCGCGCGGCGAAAGCGCCGAGTTCGAGGAGCCGCTTTGCGAACGGCCGTCGAAAGTGAAGGTCGGGCCGGACGGCGCGATTCCCGGGTTCGGGATGTATGCCGTTGTGACTGTCGCTACGAGGTGAGGCCATGACACCACTTGCGGCGGGATACCAGCATTTTGCGGACGGTGCGCCTTTCGCGGAGATCGCGCTTAGGCATCCGGCTGTCAGGGAAGTGTATTTCCCGTGGGTTGACGAGCCTTCGGGGCGGCCCAAGCTCGGCTTCGAGGAGGAGGACGATCCAGACGAATTGGCGGCGGCGCTGAAACGCGACCTTACGCGGCTGAGGAACGCCGGCGTCGGGCTCGACCTTCTCCTTAACGCCAACTGCTACGGGGCGGAAGCCATGAGCACCGCCCTTGAAAAACGCGTTGAAGCCATACTTGAAACGCTGGACTCGTGGGGATGCAGGCCGGAAATATGCACCGTGGCGTCGCCATTCGTCGCGCGGACGGTCAAGGCCCTTGCCCCGGATGTCGAGGTTCGCGCCTCCGTGAACATGCGGCTTACGACCTTGCAGGCTTTTCGGTATCTCGCGCCGCTTTTCGACTCGTACTATCTCGGACGCGACGTACAGCGCAACCTCGAGACGGTGAGGCGTTTTTCGGACTGGTGCCGCGCAAACGGAAAGAAGCTCTGCATCCTTGCGAACTCGGGATGCCTCAGGAACTGCCCGTGGCAGACGTACCATGACAACCTGATAGCGCACTCCGATGACGCGATGAAGGCCGGCAACGTCAGGGGATGGAACCCGCACCTCTGCTGGACGCTCTACAAGGACAGGAAGAACTTTGCGGAAATCCTCAAGGCGACATGGGTGCGTCCGGAGGACATTCATCGCTATGACGGACTTGTGGACGTGGTGAAGCTCGCGACGCGTCAGCATGCGAACCCCGACATGGTGATGTCGGCATACGAGCGCGGCGCGTTCGAGGGGAATCTCCTCGACCTCTTCGAACCTGGTTTCTCGCCGGCGTTCTTCCCGGCGTTCATCGACAACACAGCGTTCCCTCCCGACTGGTTCGAGAAGACGTCCGCCTGCGCCCGCGAATGCGCAGAATGCGGCTACTGCGAAAAGGTTCTCGCCGAATGCATGAAGGAGCTGTAGCGGGACTTAGTGGGGAGACACCCTCGCGGGGCTTAATTTTTGGCGGGCATTTCGGCGATTATGCGCAGTTATCGCGATTCTGCGCGGGCGCTCAGGCACACTTTTGGCCGTTTGCCGTCAGGTGTGGTATAATATTCAGCTATGGAAAAGAAACAGTTCAAGGCAGAGATCGCCGAAATGCTCGATCTCGTGGTAAATTCGCTCTACTCGAAGAAGGAGATATTCCTCCGCGAACTCATCTCCAACGCCTCTGACGCGATAGACCGCGCGAAGTTCCTTTCGCTCACCGACAAGTCGCTCGTCCAGGACAACCCGGAATGGAAGATCCAGATCGCCGCCGACAAAGGCGCGAAGACGCTGATGATCTCCGACAACGGCATCGGCATGGACGCCGCCGAGCTCGAGCAGAACCTCGGCACCATTGCGTCGTCCGGCACGAAGAAGTTCCGCGAGATGCTGAAGGAAAAAGGTGGGGAGTCGCTTCCCGAGCTTATCGGACAGTTCGGCGTCGGCTTCTACGCGGCGTTCATGGTTGCCGACAAGGTGACGGTCGAGACGATGAAGCGCGGCACCGAAGTCTCGTGCAAGTGGGAGTCCGACATGTCGGGCGGCTACACGATCTCCGACGGCGAGCGCGACTTCCCGGGGACTTCGATCACGTTGCACCTCCGCGACGACCAGCTCGAGTATCTCGACTGGTGGCGTGTCTCCGACCTCGTGAAGAAATACTCCGACTTCATCGCCTATCCGATTACCTTCCGCCAGATCGACGTGCCGAAGGACGAGAAGGAGGAGGACAAAAAGAGCCGCGAGGAGCGCGAGGCGAAGCCGCTCAACACGATGGTGGCCCTCTGGAAGCGCGCGAAGAAGGATGTCAAGGACGAGGAGTACGCCGAGTTCTACAAGCACCTGACGCACGACTGGGATGGTCCCTTCGAGACGATCCCCTTCGGCGCAGAGGGCCAGGTCGAGTTCAAGGCGCTCCTATTCTTCCCGAAGAAGCCGACGATGGAGCTCTTCATGCCCAACCAGAAGCGCGGGCTTTCGCTCTATGTCAGGAACGTCTTCATTGGCGACGACATCGAGATGCTGCTCCCTTCGTGGCTCAGGTTCGTGAAGGGCGTCGTCGATTCAAGCGACCTGCCGCTCAACGTCTCGCGCGAGATGCTGCAGGACGACGCGGTTGTCCAGAAGATAAAGTCCGCCGTGACCGCGAAGGTGCTCTCCACCCTCGAGGACATGAAGAAGAAGGACGCTAAGAAGTACGACGAGTTCTTCACCGCGTTCGGCGCCGTCCTCAAGGAGGGAATCCACACCGACTGGGAGCACGCCGACCGAATCAAGAAGCTCGTGAAGTATCCGACCGCACGCACCGAGGCCGGCAAGCGCATCTTCCTCGAGGACTACGTCAAGGACATGGCCTCTGGCCAGAAGGACATCTACTATATCGTCGCCGAGCGCGAGGAGGACGCGCGCCGCGCGCCGCAGCTCGAGTCCGCGAGAAAGCACGGATGCGACGTGCTTCTGTTCTGCGATCCCGTCGACGAATACCTTTCGGAGTCCCTCAGGGAGTTCGACGGAAAGAAGTTCGTCGATGTCGCGAAGGGCGACGTGGCGTTCGGCACGGAGGACGAGCAGAAGGCCGAGAAGGACGCGAACGAGAAGGCCGCGAAGGACTTAAAGCCGTTCCTCGAGTCCGCGAAGAAGGCGCTCGAGGCCTATGTCTCGGACGTCCGCGTCTCGACGCGCCTCGCCGATTCGCCGTGCTGCCTCGTCCAGCAGGAGCACGCGCTCCCGCCGTCGATGGTGCGCATGATGCGCGCGATGAAGCAGGACGTCCCGGAGGAGAAGCGCATCCTCGAGGTCAATCCCTCGCATCCGCTTATCGCGAAGGTGAAGGGGCTCGAGGGCGACGCGCTCTCGGACGCGATGACGCTCCTCTACGACACCGCGCTTGTCGCGGAGGGCTCGCCCGTCCCGGACGGCGCGAAGTTCGCGAAGCTCCTCGCCGGACTCATGATGAAGTGATGCCCCTCAGTTCCCCCGGAATTTCTGGGGACAGACCCCGCGATAGCCTTGTGCGGTTTTTATTGAGGGGCTTATGGTATAATATACAAACATGAATAGAAGGGATTTCATGAAGTCCGTCGCTGCGGTGCCTCTTGCGGTCGCCGCGCCGACATCATCGAAGTGCGGGGACGTTCCGTCTGCGCAGGCAGGGTCACGCCATAAACTTGCCGGGAAAGCGCTTCCCGCGTGGAAGCCGGGCGAATTTCAGGTGCACTTCATCTACACGGGCGTCTGCGAAAGCATGTTCTGGATCATGCCCGACGGCACGACGATGCTGCTTGACTGTGGCGATTTCAGGGCGTGGGCGCGAGGAAAGAAGGCTGTCTGGATACTCCCCGACGGATGGAGACATCCCGGCGAATGGATCGCGCGCTATGTCGAGCGCGTCAATCCCGCCAAGACATCCGTCGACTATCTGATGCTGTCACACCACCATTCCGACCACGGCGGAAGCGACACCTGGGGCGCGGGAATGCGCGAATGGAACGGGCAGAAGCTGTCGGTCAGCGGAATCCTCCAGGTTGCGGACACCCTCCGGTTTGACACTGCCTTCGACCGCGGCTGGCCAGATTTCAACGATCCGATTCCAGACGGGCTGTGCGACACGGATTGCTATGTCCACATGCGGAAGGTCTACGACTACCTCATTCAGCGCGACGGTCTGAAGATGCAGAAATTCAACGTCGGCGCGGTCAACCAGGTGGCGATGCGCCGGAACGCCGCGGAGTATCCTTCCTTTTCGGTCGCCAACATCACCGGCAACGGGAAGATTCTCCGCCGCGACGGGAGCGTGCGCGATCTCTACGCCGGGCTGCACGATGCGAAGCGTCTCAACGAAAACGGC
>CACYNF010000053.1 GCA_902775595.1 uncultured bacterium
GCCTTCGCGAACGCGTTTCTCGGCGTGATGCACTCGATGGCGCACAAGCTCGGCGCTTTCCACCACATCCCGCACGGAATCGCGAACGCCCTGATGATGGAGGAGGTCCTTCGCTTCAACGCCGATCCCGTTCCGCGCAAGATGGGCACGTTCCCGCAGTACGACCATCCGCATACGCTCGAGCGCTACCTCGAGATCGCCGACGCGCTCGGCATCAAGGGCAGGAGCAAGGGCGAGCAGTTCAACAACCTCTGCAAGGCCGTCCGCGAGCTGCAGGCGAGGATCGGCATCAAGCCGACGATCCGCGACTACGTCCCGGACGAGAAGGACTTCCTCGCTCGCCTCGACGCGATGACGGAGCAGGCCTTCGACGACCAGTGCACCGGCGCGAACCCGCGCTATCCGCTGATGTCGGAGATCAGGCAGATGTACCTCAACGCCTACTACGGGAAGCACGAGGTTGTCTGAGTTGAAAGTTCAAAGTTTGAAGTTGAAAGTTTAGGAGTTTTGAAATGAAGAAGACTTCAGTCAAGAAGGTTCCGGCGAAGCGCGGACGTCCGAGCAGGCAGGCAGGCGTTCTCCTCGAGCGCACCGACAAGGTCGTGACGAAGGACAAGGGCACCGTGCTCAAGATCTTCGGACCGAGCTACAAGGTGAGCGCGATCCTGAACGAGGCGATGAACGAGGCGCGTGCCGCCGAGACGGGGCTCCCCGTCGCAAAGGTGCTCGAGGTCCTCAAGATCCGCGACCACTGGTGCATCCGCCGCGAGTGGGTCGAGGGCGATACGCTCGCCGACGTGATGGCGAAGGACAAGAAGAACCTCGTCAGGTACCTGAAGCAGTTCGTGGCGATCCAGTGCCAGATCTTCGCGAAGACGTCCGAGCGCATGGGCAACCTCGCCGACAAGCTCGACAAGCAGATCTCGGCGTCGCCGCTCCCCAAGGAGACGCGCTACGACCTGCACATGAAGCTGCAGAGCTTCCCGCGCGGCAAGGCGCTGTGCCACGGCGACTTCAACCCGACGAACGTGATCATCACCCCGAATGGCGACTGGCGCGTCATCGACTGGAGCCATGTCCGCCTCGGCGATCCGCTCGCCGACGTAGCGCGCACATATCTGCTGTTCTGGCTTTCGGGCCACGTCGCCGCTGCTGAGAAGTACATGGCCCTCGCGTGCGAGGCACTCAAGGTTAAGCTCCCCGACGTGCAGAAGTGGCTGCCGATCGTCGCCGCGGCGGAATCGTCGCGCGACCAGACGCCGAAGAACCACGAGCTCCTCGTCCACTGGGCGAGCGTCGTCGACATCGAGTAGCCTTTGGGCTTGCCTAACAAGTGGGAATTTGAGATAATCGCCCCATGTCGAAACCTAACATTGTCATCTGCATGGGGAGTTCCTGCTTCGCGCGCGGGAACGAGAAGACCGTCGAGGCGTGCGAAAGTTTTCTCGCCGAGCGCGGGCTCAAGGACGAGGTCGACGTAGATCTCGGCGCGAGCCTTTGCACCGGGCACTGCGCGGAGGGTCCCGTCGTGGTTGTGGACGGCAAGGTCTACACCCACGTCGATCCTCTCGTCATGCGCGACATTCTCGAAAAAATCTTTCCGAAGAAGGTATAGCAAATGCTCTCGAGTCCAGTATACACGACGGAAAACGAATGCCAGGACTGCTACAAGTGCGTCCGGCACTGCCCCGTGAAGGCGATCAGGATCGTCGACGGCAAGGCGAGCGTGATCCCCGAGGCGTGCGTCGCCTGCGGCGAATGCGTGAAGGTATGCCCCGCGCACGCGAAGAAGATCAGGAGCGACCTCGCGCGCCTCAAGGAACTCGTCGCCTCGGGCGCCACCCTGTACGCATCGGTTGCGCCGAGTTTCGCCGGGTACTTCAAGGACGTCACGATCGGGCAGATTGCCGCCGCGCTCAAGGCCGCTGGCTTCGCGGGAGCGAGCGAGACGGCGCACGGCGCGGAGTCTGTGAGCGCGCACGTCTCGAAGCTCCTCGCCGAGACAGACTCTCCGCTCGTCATTTCGTCCGCCTGCCCCGCAGCAGTGGACATGGTGAGAAAGTACCTGCCCGGATACGCGGAGTTCATCTCACCCCTTCCCTCTCCTGTGCGCGCACACTGCCGTCTCATCAAGGAGAAGTACGGCAACAGCGCGAAGGTCGTGTTCTTCGGGCCCTGCGCCGCGAAGAAGAACGAGTCGGACGCACATCCCGACGAGCTTGCCCTCGCCGTCATCTTCCCTGCGCTCGAGCAGTTCCTCGCGGAGCGCGGCATCACGTTCGGCGAAGAGGCCGAGCTCGCGCTTGGTCCTGCCGAGGAAGGACGCTTCTACTCCGTCGAAGGCGGAATGAACGACACGCTGCGCGACGGCAAGACCGATGTAAGATACGTTTCCGTATCGGGGCTTGAGGACTTCCGCAGGATGCTCGAGGACTTCGACCCAGCTGAGTTCAAGCTGCATCCCGAGAATTTCCAACGCAAGCTGTTCGTCGAGGTGCTGGCGTGTCCGGGAGGATGCGTCAACGGCCCGGCCATGCCGCGCGGCGCCTCGGGTCTCGCGACTCTCTTCGCAACCGACGCGACGGCGCCGATACGCCCCTCCTCCTCGCGATGCTTCTCGCACTGCGGGACGTCCGCATATCCCGCGGCGGCTGTCGTTGACGACGAGCCGGACGAGGCGGCGATCGCGGGCGCGCTCGCGCGCGTCGGGAAGACGACGAAGGCCGACGAGATCAACTGCGGCGCATGCGGCTACAACTCCTGCCGCGAGTTCGCGAAGGCCCTCATCGCCGGAAAGGCGGAGGAGGCGATGTGCCACATCTACCTAAAGAAGAACTTCCAGCGCACTTCCAACGCGCTCATCAAGTACATCCCCGCGGGCGTCGTCATGGTCGACGCGAAAGGACTCATCGTCGAATGCAACCGGCTCTTCGCCGAGATGGCGGGTGCGCTCGGCGAATACGACGCGCTCGGCAATCTCGACGGCCTCGGCGTGGACGCCTTCATGCCCGACTTCACGGAGCTTTTCACGGGCGCGGTGGAGCACGGCAGCGAAATCGTCAAGTACCGCCAGCAGTGGAACGACCGCATCGTCACGATAAGCGTCTTCCCGATAAGCGTCGGCAAGTTCGCGGGCGCGGTGGTGCAGGACGTCACGAAGAACGAGGGTCGCCGCGAGGAGATCGCCGCGAAGGCGCGCGACGTCATCCGCAAAAACGTCTACACCGTCCAGCAGGTCGCGCGGCTCTTCGGCGAGCATATCGCCGAGACGGAGATCATGCTCAACGAGATCGCGGGAGCGTACGAATCCCAGACGGTCGGCAAGCGCCTCCGCCAGGGCGGAAGCGAGGAATACCTGAATGGCTGACGCGCTTCAGCATGGCTACGCCGCCGCGAGCGACCTCTTCATCGAGATGGAGGCCGCCCAGTATACGAAGACCGGGCAGGGCGCGTGCGGAGACGACGTCAGGTTCATGACCGTCGAGAAGGAAAACCGCCATCTCGTGGCGCTCTCCGACGGGCTCGGCAGCGGCGTCAAGGCGAACGTGCTCGCGACGATGACGACCTCCATGGCGATCAAGTTCCTCGAGTCGAACGTCCCGATGCTCGAGGCGGTCGAGATCATCATGGACTCGCTCCCGATCTGCGAGGTCCGCAAGATCGGCTACGCGACGTTTTCGCTCTTCGACTTCCGCCTCGGCGGAAAGGCGAGGATAAGCGAGATGGGCAACCCTGGCTACATCCACCTCAGGGGCACCGAGGAGATCGCGCCGCTCAAGGACGAGCAGATCGCATCTTCGCACTGGCCCGACCGCGAGGTGAGGAAATGCGAGGCCGACTTCCGCGCTGGCGACCGCATCATCATGTGCTCGGACGGCGTAACGCAGTCTGGGCTTGGCGTGAGGAAGGACATGAAGTTCGGCTGGCGGCGCTCGGGCGTCCTCAAGTTCGCGCAGGGGAAGATCGCCTCCGACCCCGACATCTCTGCGCGCGACTTAAGCGCCGCGATCGCGCGCGAGGCGCTCTTTCTGACGCCTGGCGGCTGCAAGGACGACATCAGCTGCGTCGTCTGCTATCTCCGGCATCCTCGCGTCATGCGCGTCCTCACTGGCCCGCCCTTCTACAAGGAGCACGACGCGGACTATGCCCGGAAGGCGACGCTCGGCTTCGACCACGTCGTGATCTGCGGCGGAACGACCGCGAACATCATGGAGCGCGAGCTCGGCGTGAAGGTGAAGGTGAAGCTTTCGGACATGAAGTCCTCTGGCGGGCTTCCCCCTGTCGGGACGATGGAAGGCGTCGGCATCGCGACCGAGGGCATCCTCACGCTCGGGCGCGTCCTCTCGGCGCTTGAGCAGATGCGTCCGCCGGAGCGCGAGCCAGCGGCCGCGCGCGCGATCCTCGAGCGCATGATGCGCCACGACAGAATCGAATTCGTCATCGGCACGAAGGTGAACGAGTCGCACCAGGATCCGAACATCCCGCAGGACCTGGAGCTCAGGCGAAGCGTCGTCAAGCGAATCGCCGCCGCGCTCGAGAAGAACTACCGCAAGAAGGTCACTGTAGACTATTACTGACAGAAAAGGAGACAGACATGGAAAAAGTCAAAGTCGAAATATGCTGCGGAACGGCATGCTACCTGCTGGGCGCGGCCAACATGATGGACCTCGAGGACCAGCTTCCCGCGGAATGGCGCGGCAGGGTCGAGGTCGAGGCCAGGACTTGCCTTGAGCTCTGTGAAAAGGAAAACCTCGGCGGCGCTCCGTACGTGCGCATAAACGGCACGGAGATCATGTCGCAGGCGTCGCCCGAGAAACTGCTCGCCCGCATCGGCGAACTTCTGATGGGGGCCGCGTAAAATGCTTAACGGATCCACATTCATCCGCCGCGAACTGATGATCCGCATCGTCCGCGCCTTCGATTCCGGCTCCCTCGAGTCGGAGATCGACCAGATACCGGTCAAGCTGCGCCCGAAGAACGAGCGTGCCTCGCGGTGCTGCGTCTACCACGACCGCGCGATACTCAAGTACCGCCTGATGGCCCTTCTCGGCATATCGGTCGAGGACGAGACAGACGAGACGAAGCCGCTTTCCGCCTACTACGCCGAGAAGGCATGGTCGTCGCCTGACGGCGGAACGGCCAAGCCGAAGACTCCGCTAAGCGTTTGCGGCCCCGCCTGCAGCGGCTGCCCCGACGCGCAGGTCGTCTCCACGCAGAACTGCCGCGGATGCTTTGCGCGCCCCTGCATGTACAACTGCCCGAAAAAGGCGATTGAGGTCGTCGACGGGCATTCCGTGATCGACCAGAAGCTCTGCATAAAGTGCGGCAAGTGCATAGCGGCATGCCCCTACAACGCAATCGTCAAGACGACCGTGCCGTGCGAAGAGGCCTGTCCAGTTGGCGCAATCAAGAAGAACTCCTTCGGCGTCGCCGAGATAGACTTCGAGAAGTGCATCTTCTGCGGCAAATGCTTCAACGCCTGCCCATTCGCCGCCGTGATGGAGCGCTCGCAGCTCGTTGACGTGCTCGCCGCGATGAAGCGCGGCGAGAAACTCGTCGCGATGATTGCGCCGGCTGCCGAGAAGCAGTTCCCCGGCAAGATTGAGCAGCTGCTCGCCGCCTGCGCGAAGGCGGGCTTCGGCGACGTCATGGAAGTCGCCCTCGGCGCGGAGATGACGACCGCCCACGAAACCGCCGAGTTCATCGAGCGCATGGAGAAGGACCCCAAGACGTTCATGACGACGTCCTGCTGCCCGGCGTGGGTGAACCTCGTCTGGAAGCACCTTCCCGAGCTCGTCGACCACGTCTCGCTCACACCGAGCCCGATGGTCTACGCCCGCGAGATCGCCAAGGCGAAGGACCCGAACGCGAAGACGGTGTTCATCGGCCCCTGCGTCGCCAAGCGCAGCGAGGCGCGCCGCAAGGACGTCGACTACGTCCTCTCTTTCGAGGAGCTCGGCGCAATACTCGCCGGCCGCAAGATCGACGTCATCGCGTGCGAACCGTGGCCAGTGGAGCGTCCGGCGAATCCGACGGCGCGCAACTACGCGAAGAGCTGCGGCGTGACGGACGCGGTTCTCGCCGAAGCGACGGCGAAGATACCCGGCTTCAAGCTCGACTCCAAGCAGATAAACGGAATCGACAGGAAGACCTGCACGATGGTGAAGCTCCACGCGTCGGGCAAGATTCCCGTCAACTTCCTCGAAGTGATGGCGTGCCCTGGCGGCTGCCAGAACGGCCCCTGTTCGCTCGTTAAATGAAAATCAAGGCCGTTCCCTGATTTCGGGAACGGCCTTTGACTGCGTCTTCCGGGAAACCGCGTCAGGCATTGAAGCCGAAGTAGCGGTTAGCGTTGTTGAACGAGATGTCCTCGACGATAGACCCAAGCCACTTGAGGTCGTTCGGCATCTCGCCCTTCTCGACTTCCTCGCCGAGCTTCTGGCAGAGGAGGCGGCGGAAGTACGCGTGGCGCGTGTAGCTGAGGAAGGAACGCGAGTCGGTTAGCATTCCGATGAAATTGCCAAGGCAACCAAGCGTCGAGAGGACGTCGAGCTGGCGGCGCATGCCGTCCTTCTGGTCAAGGAACCACCACGCCGCGCCAAGCTGGATCTTCCCGCGCGCAGGGGCCTTCTGGAAGCAGCCCATCAAGGTCGCGAGCATTTCGTTGTCCTTGGGGTTCAGCGAGTAGAGGATGCAGCGCGGGAGCGCGTCTTCGCGCTCGAGGCGGTCGAAGAGCTTCGCGAGGTTCTCGGTGACGGACCAGTCGCCGATGCAGTCGAAGCCGGTGTCGGGCCCGAGCTTCTCGAACATCGCCGTGTTGTTGTCCCTCAGGCAGTTGTAGTGGAGCTGCGTCGTCCAGTTCGACTTGGCGTCGGCCTTTAGCCCCTCGTAGAGCCACGCGCTCTTGAACTTGAGCGCCTCCGCCGCGGTGACCGACTTGCCCGCACGCGCCTTTTTGAAGATCGCCTTGAGCTCCGCCTCGGTGTAGGGCGCGGCGAAGATCTCGGTTATGCCGTAGTCGGAAACGACGCACCCCGCCTTCTCGAAGAACGCATGCCTCTTCGCCATCGCGTCGCGGAAGTCGTCCATCGTCTTGACAGGCGTCTTCGCGGCCGCGGAGAGCTTGTCCATCCACGCGTTCCACGCCTTGACGTTCTCGATCTTGGACGCCTTGTCGCTGCGCCACGCGGGGCGGATCTGCGTCCAGAACGGCTTTTTCGCGATCGCGAGGTGGTGCTCCAGCGAATCGACCGGATCGTCGGTCGTGCACACGACCTTGACGTTGGACTTCTTCATGAGACCGCGCGCAGAGAAGCCCTTCCCCGCAAGCTTCGCGTTGCACTTCTTCCAGATGCGCTCCGCGCTCTTCGCGTTCAATATCTCCGTGACGCCGAAATAGCGCGCGAGCTCGAGGTGCGACCAGTCGAAGAGCGGGTTGCGGACGAGGCGCTCCATCGTCTCGGCGAACTTCACGAACTTGTCGTGCCACGACGCGTCGCCCGTGCAGAAGCGCTCCTCGACTCCGTTGGAGCGCATCTGGCGCCACTTGTAGTGGTCACCGCCAAGCCAGACCTGCGCGATGTCGGTCCAGCGCTTGTCCTCCGCGATCTCCACCGGCGGGAGATGGCAGTGGTAGTCGATGATGGGCATCTTCTCCGCATGGCGGTGGTATAGCTCCTTAGCCGCCTTTGTCGTGAGAAGGAAGTCGTCGTTTATGAACGTCTTTTTCGAGGCCATTGACCTTGTCCTTTCGTGATGTCGCGACGGGCCCTCTTCGGACGGGCCGCCCTGCTACTGAAGCTTCTTCTGCGCGTCGGCAATCGCCTTGCAGACGGCGCGGGAGGTGATGGTGGCGGAAGTGATCGCCTCGATATCTCCGCCGTCCTTCTTCACCTTGAGCGAAGAGCCGTCCTTCCCGGCGAACTGGCCTGCGAATTCGGGCGTCTTGAGCTTCATGCCGAGGCCGGGGGTCTCGGTCGCCTGAAGCACCTTGTATGAAATGACGGTCTTCTTGTCCTTCTTGAAACCGACCATGAGGACTATGTCGCCGCCGTATCCCTCGCTGGAGCGCCCTTCGGCCGTATACCCCTCCTCGCCGCATAGAACGGCGAGCTTCGCCGCCTCCTTCGCCTTCTCGGCCGTCGCCGCGATCGGCTCTTTCGTGATGGAATTGACGTACGCAAGCACCGCGGCGCATGCGCCGCTGATGATTGTGAGGCTGACCACGAGTCCAAGTATCTTCTTCATGCATTGCTCCGTTGTGTAGTGGTTATTATACCATCTGCCGTGCCCTTTCCGCAAGCACGCACGGAAAATTTTCAAACGCCTGGCCACGCCCCTAGGAAGAGCGCGAGGTTTGCGCAGGCGACAGCGTCGTAGAGACCGTCGTGCCACGTGCGGCCGTCGATCTGAGGCACCTGCCCGAACATCTCGCACAGGTCGCCGAGCTTGTACGAAGGAAGGCCCGGATAGCGCGCCTTCGCGAGCTTCATCGTGTCCACCCACGGTCCCCACTTAGTGAGCGGCGCGGCGCGCGTGAGTATCGTCCGCTCGCAGGCGATGTTGTGCGCGACGAGCCGAACGCCAATGAGCTTCGGCGCCCACGTCTCGAACGAGCTCTGCAGGGTGCCGAGCGCATCTGATTCGTGCGCGCGCTCAGGAGCGCCCTCGACGTCGAAGAACCACTCGCCAGTCTCGACTATCGCGCCGTCCTCCACACGCGCGAAACCGAGCTGCCACGGCTCGTTCGCCGAACCGAAGTCGTAGCCCGTCGTCTCGAAGTCTATCGCGAGGAAGTTCACGGCTCGATCACCACCTTCGTTCCGCTGCGGCACATCGCGTACAGCCGCGCGGCGTTCCAGTTCGCGAGGCGGAAGCATCCGTGTGAGCCGGTAAAGCCGATCGACTCGGGACGCGGCGTGCCGTGGATTCCGTATCCCGGGAGGTTGAGCCCCATCCACGCGACGCCGACGGGGCAGTTCTCGCCTTCCGGCCAGATGTGGCGCTGCACCTTCTTTCCCGGCGGAGTAAAATCCGGCGTGTAGGTGAAGTTCGGCCACGCGACGTAGCTCGTGATCTTCAGCTCGCCATGGGGCGGAACCTTCGCCTTGTCCGCGGCAATCGAGCACGGAAAGAGCGCGAGGAGCTTTCCGTCCGCACCGTACGCGCGCACCTGGCATTTGGATATCGACACCTTGACGAGCGCGGCCTCGGGGCGCTTTGGTCGGTTTGGCCGCCCGCGATCCCCCGCCGCCAACTCCTCGGCCATCGACGGAAAATTCGGGATGACAAGCTTCAGTCCCGGCTTCACGTTCGTCCAGTCGACGCCGGGATTCATCTTCGCGAGCGCAATCTGCGAAAGGTGCCCTCGCTCCGCGAACATCTCCTTGATCGACTCGTATCCCATACGCGACAGCTTCGCTCGCTCGGCGGGATCGTCGGGGATACTGACGAGCGCGGCTATGTCGGCACGCGTCACCTCGACGATGCGAAAAGGATCGGGTTCGTTTGCAAAGTAGCGGTCGTACGCCTGCTCCGGCGTTGCCGCGAGCGCGGGCTTGGTGCCTTTCGTCCGCGACGCCTCGTAGGCCCTCAGAGCGTTCTCTGACTTCGCGCCCCACTGCCCGTCGATCGTACTGCACGAGAAGCCCGCACGATCAAGATGTACCTGGACGGCAAGCGCCTTAGATTCGGCGAAGCCGCCCGACGACGCGGCGAGCATCGCGGCAAGAATGGCGGAGAGTCCGCTCATGACGACATTACGGCCGCCTTGGAGGATATTTCTACAAGTTCTTCAATCGTCATGGCCATTACACACCCATGCCGTATATTTTACCATATTAACCGGCACTTGCCGTCAGGCGACATGGTCCGAGCCGCCGCGGCCCAGTTCTTGAAATTGGTGATTGATATGGACATTTTGTGCCTCCTTCTTCTGTCTGTCAGGCCTTGATTATGAAATCTGAGTCTTTGTCTACACACCACAAGGCAAAAGGTCACATCGCCTCGTTCAATGGCCGATGGCCTTGCGCTCGGCGGGCGTGATCACGCCCTCCTTGACCTGCTTGTCGAGGTAGTTTCTGAGCGCAGCCGCGGACTTCGCGCAGAAGTCGTCGCTCTCCTCCTTCGTGCAAAGCCCCTTCTCCGCGCGCTTGCGCGATCGCGCCATCGCCTTTTCCGCGCCCGCGATCGCCCGCCTGACGGCAGGCGGCACGCGCGGCTGTCCGAAGTCCGCCGCGATGCGCCGCTGCTCGGACTCCGGGAAGATCGAGAGAGGATAGGTGTTTGTGGTTGAAAAGTTGAAAGGTTGAAAAGTTGAAAAGTTATTGTCGCTAGTCGTTAGTCGACAGTCGTTAGTCGATAGTTGGCAGCCGTTAGTGACTACGCCCTCGGCCAAGGTGACCTCCTTCTGCGTGAGCTTGACGGGCCAGCCCGCCACAACGTTCCCGGCGTGGTTCGTGTAGCCGCCCTCAGCAAACGCGGAAGCGGCGACAATGGAAAGGAACGAGACTGACAAAATTGCTGCGCGACGCGAGACGCGCTGCAGTCGGCGGAGTTTCAACTCTTCAACTTTCAACCTTTCACCCTCAGTTCCCCTGCCGCGAATATGCCTTGATGCCAAGCTTGATGTCCTTGACGCCCGCCTCGATGAGCTTCATCGCCTTTTCGCGGTCGGCGTCGATGGCCGACGCGGGGATGACGATGAGCCAGCGGTCGTTCCAGGCACTGCGTCCGACGAGGCGCGTCGACTTGAAGTCCGCCCCGGCGCGGAGCGTCGAATGGCGGCGGATCGTCGCCGTCGCGTCGCTCGTGCCGTCAAGGCCCGAGAAGGTCGAGATCCAGTCCTGCGCGTCAAGCTCCGTCGAGCCGACGGTGTAGGGAAGCGGAAGTACCTGGTCAATGACTGTCCAGCCGAGCACGGTGCGTTCCGTTCCGGCCGGCGAACGCATGTAGTCGATGCCGATGGGCACGAGGTAGATGTTCGGCTCCACGCCCGCGCCGCCCTCGAGCTGGTCGAGCCCTGCGAGATCCACGCCGACGGCGTCGATCTTCGTCGCGTAGTCGGAGCTGGAGAACTGGTGGTCGCCGAACTGGAGGACGTTTCCGAAGAAGTTCTCGGCGTTGTTGATCGCGGTCGAGAACTCGAAGATGTACCCCGGCTCGCGGCAGACGACGGCGCTCTGGCTCGCCGGCGGCTGGCAGTGGCGCATGAAGTCGGTGTTTTCGAGGATGTTGTCAACGCGATGCTTGACGAGTTCCTTCCTCCAGGCCGCGTCGCCATCCGCGCCGTCTTTGATGCGGAAGAGCTCGCGGCGGAGCGAGAACCACTTCTCCGGCTTGTCCGGGTTGTTGATGCCGAGGCGCGGCTTCAGGACGTCCCAGTTCGCCTTCATGCGGTTCACGACGTCGTAGAGCCCGCCGTCCGTTGTCGCGCTATTGATCGAGACGCCCTCCTGGCCGAGTGCGCGCGTCGCGATGATGTCCGCGAGGAACTGCTTGCCGGCCTGCGGGTCGCTCGAGAGAAGCCCCGTCTCGTAGTCGTACACCTTTGCGAGCTCCCACACGTAGCGCTGCGCGGTGTCGAACGCCGTCGTGTACTTCGTGAGCGCGAGGTTGCGCTGCACGCGGTTGTACATGTCGAGGTAGCGCTGCTCGGTGGCGTTGTTGGAGACCTGCTGGCGCCACAGCGCGCGCTGCTCCTGGAGCTGCTGGCCAATCTCCACCTGGGCGCGGTACGCGGCCTCGGCCGCCGAGAGTTCGGCGAAGGCGGGCTGGATCGCGAGGATCGAGAGGTTGAGGTCCATCACCAGGCCATCGATCTTCTCGTAGATCTCCTTGTACGCACCCCGAATCTGCTCTTCGAGATCGTAGACGGTTTTGGCAAGGTCGATGAACAGGCCCGCGTACTGCTTCTTGTGGCGCGTTTCGTATGCGAGCATCTGCATTGCCGCAATGCAATACAGATCCATCTTCTCGAAAGGAACCTTGGGCGAATTGAAGAGGGACTTGGGATCGATGGCAATCGTCGTACCGGCTGAGCTGATGCCGGGTATTACATCCTGCATCATATCGCTGTCGATCATCATGAGATTCATGGCGAAGTCGCCCAGTTCGATATTGTAGTCGTCATCCATCGTGTCTACCGGTAGCTTGATTAGCGTCACGCCCAACTCGATTCCAAACGTCTTCCAGAGATCCGCCTCCATGCTCTTGGCCATCTTCACGCCCTCCTTCACGATGGTGAGCTTGGTGTCGTAGTCGCTCAACACGTTCTTGACGTTCAGGTAGGCGGCGATGTAATTGCGGTAGGCGGTCTGGATCGTTCCCTCCATCCGGCGCGAGCCGGTGACGGTAAGCGGCTTCATGCGGATGCCGCCTTCGTTCACGATGTAGTTGATGGGGATTTCCTCGTACTCGTCCTCGATTTCGCCGCCCAGCCAGTTGAGCTTGTGCTTGTACTTCCAGCCGATGCCGTCCGCCTCCACGAGCTTGTAGGAGTTGGTGAACAGCGTCTGCAGGTCCTCGAGGATGCCGTAGGGCGTGAGGTCCATGTAGTTGTAGTTGTAGAGGTCCGGTCCGTCATAGTCCTGCGGATACGTCTTGCCCACGCCGATGTCGCCCGAGTAGGGCGTGCCGTAGATTGCGATGAGCTGATTGTTGAAGGACTGCTCCTGCATCGCCATGTCCGCGATCACCGACTCTTCGTTCTTCGAGATCTGCGCGAGGCACGAGCCATAGACGTTCGCGTATTCGAGGACCGTGCGGCAGTTTGCAAGCGACTTCTCGGCGCGCTCGAGAATCTGCTCGAAATGCGACTCCTTCTGCGCGAGGCGGTCGGGGTCGATGTCGAACGGGATCGCGTTTTCGGAAAGTCCGAGCGGGTTCGACCCGGCCTCGAAGCCCTGGAGCTTGCGCTCCACGACGCGGACGGACGACGCGAGGACAGGCAGCTGCGACGCCGTGGTGCGGTCGATCTTCTTGATGCCCTTGTCCGTGAAGGCCTGGTACGGCGCGTCGTTCGTCGGCAGGAGCGCGTTCACCGTCATCCAGTTGTACGCGGCGGCGAGGCCGGTGCGCGTCGCCCATTCGCCGTAGCCGAACGCCTGCTCCCTGTTTGCGTCGAAGTAGGCGACCGTGGCGTCGCCGCCGTTCTCCTTGTACGCCTTGCGCAGGGTGAGGTCCATCACGTCCGTGCCGGTCTGGACGAGCTTCACGGCCGCGTCGGCGAACTTCGACTCGTCCTGGTAGTCGACGTTCATGAGCTTCTGGTCCATGAGCATCTCGCCCATCGCCGCCGCCCAGTCGAACCAGGGGTTCCTGAGGAGCCTGTAGTAGCCGGTGAGCGCCGAGAGGTAGTGTCCCCAGGCGTCGCCGTGGCCCTGCGGATACTGGACCGCCGCGCAGTTGACGTCGAGGATGCCGTCGCGTGCGCGGATGCCGTAGTTGGCGACGTACGCGGGCTCGCCCTCGGTGATGCCCTTGGTGAGGTTCCATGCGAGGCGGTTGTAGAGCGGAGCCTCGGTCATGCGCGGGAACTGCGTCGCCGCCGTGCGGCCGCGGAGGAGCGCCAGCTCCTCGTCGAGGAGCGACGGAACCTGGTTCGCGAAGGAGAAGGTGCCGGACGGGAACTGCTGTCCGTCGGTGGTCGGCGAGATGAGCGGGTTCTTCGCGTCGGAATACGCCTCGGCGCCGAGGAGCGTGTAGAACTCGCCCATGCGCGTCTGCGCGAGCATGAGCTGCTTCGACATGTCGATGTTGTTGCCGCCGGCCGCCACGAGCAGCGACTCCGCGCGGTTGAAGACGGTCTGGTAGAGTTCAAGGAGACCGACCTCCGTAAGGTTGTCGTTGTTGAGCGCCACATCGCCCTGGTAGGGTTTGCCGATCTGCTCGAGCATCGTGAACCAGATGTCACTCGGGTTGTTGTAGAAGTCCTCCACGCGCTGCGCGAACGGCGTGAGCGAGTTGAGGACGCGCTGCAGCCACCCTTCCGCAAGCTGTTCGTCCGCCCACCGGCTCCAGAACTGCTCGTCGCTGGTCCATTCCGGATGCGCCGCCGCGAGGAGTTCCCACGTGGCCGACCCCTTGACCGGACGGTAGCGCAGTGTGTAGTAGGTGTTCACGTAGTCCTGCAGGTTCGCACCGTTCTCGCCGAGCTGCACCGAGACGAGGCCCGTCTCCAGGGCCTTGTCTTTCCAGGAGGCGGTCCCCTTGTCCGGCACCGTGCCGTCGGTCTCCGGCGTCGTGTAGCACCACTGGAACTCGTATTTGTCCGACGTGGAGCCGAGCGGCGTGCGGTAGAGGAGCGTCAGCTTCTCGGAGAGCTTGTTCATCGAGTCGGTCAGCACCGCGATGCCGTCCGCGTAGAGTTCGGGGACGACCTTGATCACGTGCATCTGCACGGGCAGCCCCTCGGAGACCTGCGTCGTGTCGTGGTTGTCATTCTCGATGAGCGTCACATAACCGATGCCCGTGCCGTCCGCGATGAGGCCGTAGTGGTCGCGCGCCATATAGGTGTTGGCGGCGGGATAATCCTTGGTCTTCCATGTGAAATGGCCTTTCACGTAAACGACCGTCCACGGGCTCTTGTTGGAGACGATGTTGTCCCATTCCTTGTTGAGGTAGGTGTTGAGCCCGAGTTCCTCGTAGCGCGACTTGGCGCCTTCGAGACGCGAGCCTTTCACCTTTCGTGTCTCGCACTTGTCCTCGTGCCAGGTGGCGAAGGTGACGTTCTCCATGTTGTCGATCGCCTTGCCGCCGACGACCTGCCAGGGCGTGCCGATTTTGCTGAACGCGTATGCATCCACCGTGAAGCGCTTGGACATGACCGACGAAGAGTCGTTCGTCATCTTGCCGGCCCATTCCTTGTAAACGTCTTTGTTCGGGAAGACGAGCGCCATCTCCTTGCGCCCTTCCGTCTCGACCGGGGCGCCGAAGTTCGTCCGGGGAGACGGCTTCACCTCCGTCGTGGCGAGCGAGTCCGCCGCCGCGTTCCAGTTGTTGACTTCCGTCTCGTGCAGCGCCGGATCGAGCTTGCACAGCGCCTTGATCGCCGCGCGCTCCGCAGCCGTCAGCACGTTGAGCTCAAGATAGGAGCCGCCTGCCTCCTTCTCCACGTACTGGCCGACGAGGTTCATCGTCGCATGGAGGCCGGGGTTGAGGATGCCGCCATCCTCGACCGTGATGTAGAAGCGGTCGGAAATCGACGGCGGCAGCCCGGTGAAGTAGTACCTGCCCTTGCGGAGGAACGTCGTGCCGGAAGGTCCGAGGACGAAGCCATACTCGGACGGGAAGCTGGCGTTCACGGGAAGCGTCTTCGCCGAGGACTGCTTGACGGTAGGGTCGATCAGCTCCACCACCGTCGCGCCGTCCGAATTCCCGGCCGCTACGTCGGCGGGCGAGGGATTCGGGTAGCAGACGGCCATCGACGCGGCGTTCCACATCTCGGGAAGCCCCAGCGTCGCCTTGGTGAGCACCTGGCCGAGCTTCAGCTCCGGCACGTTCTCGGGCCAGTCGACGGTCCACTTCCAGCCCACGGCGGCGTCGATGTTGGTGATCTGGGCCATGCCGGGGTTCGCCACGTCCACGCAAGAGAGCCACGCGATCGGGGTGCCGACTGCGGGCTGCGTGCCGAGCGACGGGAAGTAGAAGCCCGTCTGCATCGGATAGCCGTATTTGGCGTAGGTGATGCCGTTGCGCCGCGCCCAGAGTCCGTTCTTGCGGTCCTTGTAGACGACGGCGTTGTCGCTGAAGTCGAATGCAGAGGCGGCAGTGTCGAGGGAGGTCTGGCAGCCGGCCAGGCGGCTGATCGGCTTTGGCGGCACGAGCGCGTTGCCGACGAGGTTGAAGCTCGTCATCTCGGGATAGTCCTGCGAGATCGTCGCAATGGTGAAGGCCTGCATCTTGCCCTTCCCGTTTTCGGCGTACATCACCATCACCAGCGGCTTGGACGTGTATTCCGTGTTGAGGTCGTTGCGGAGCGCCCAGACGACGTAGTCTCCGTTGACGTCCACGAACGCGTGCTCTTCGTTCGGGTTGTAGCCGGTCGCATTCCAGTCGTTCTCGTAGTAGATCTCCGGCTCAACGCCGTCCTCGGCCTTCAGCTTCAGCGCAAACGGCTCCGGCGCGCCCGCGCCGAGCACGGAGCAGTTGCGGCAGGAAAGGACGTTGCCGTTCGAATCCATCGCCGTGCGGACCGTCCCGTTCGTGCCGAGCGTCGCAAGATCGTCGTCTGAGGCGAAGTCGAAGCCATAGACGACGTCGCTGGCGTTCGTCCCTCCGTCATACCAGAGGCCGAGGCTGTCGAGCGCGATGAAGGTCGCGGAGTCGCCCGCCGCTGCGTCCGCCGCGCCGTATGTCGCGGTCACGCCGTGACCGAGGGCCGCGGCCGGAAGCGCCACCTCGACCTCGAACCACGTGCCGGTCGGGACAGCCTGCGTCTCGAAGGTTTCCTCGGCGCCCGCCTTCTTCACGACCTTCACGCCGTAGCCCTCCGTCTCGTCCCTGACGAGCATCACGTCGATCTCGGCGGCAACCCCCGTGGCGCGGTCGCCGAATGTCCACTTGGCGATGCGGCCGGGCGTCGCCACCATCTCGCCGTCCTCCATCGCATCCGGCGACACGTAGCACGCGAAGCCGACGCTCGCCGACGACGCGCTGGTCAACAGCCGCTGGTTGCCGAGATCGACGCTCGCCGTCGCGTTCGTCTCGAGAAGCATGAGCGAACGCGCTCCCCATGCCGTCATCAGGGGATCGGCCGAGCCGAGCTGGGACGAGAGCGTGATCTCGGGGAAGAGTCCAGGCGACATCGCCTCCTTCCACGTCACCTTGTAGTTCTGCACGAGCGCCGGATAGGTGACCGGAACGCTCATCTGCGGCGTCTGGAAGTTCGCGCGCCACCAAACCTGGATCTTGGACGCGCTTTCGTTGACGCCGTAAATTGCGGATTCAAGGTCCTCGAAGGGATCGTCTTCGGACTCGCCCGTCACATCATCCATCAGGTCTTCGACAGACACCGTCGTATCGACGGGAACGAGGGGCTCTCCGTCCGGGCGGTGGTAGAGCCGCGGGTTCCAGTTGCGTCCGCGCGATTCCGGCTCGTAGATGTAGCCGGGGAGGTTGTCGTCTACCCGCTCGGACATCGCCCGCGCGTCGGGTCCCGCCTCGAGTCCGATGCGCGGCGTCAGCTCCTTGCCGACGGGCCACTCGAATATCCAGGGCGTCGCCACCGCCTTCTCGGTGTAGTCCGTCAGCTCCACCGGGAGATAGGCCGGGCAACCGGCTCCGCTCTGATTCGCGAGCTTGACGAGGATCTTGCTGCCTTGCTGGCCACTGAACGCGAGCGTTCCCTTGCTGGAGTCGTAGTTGGCCGAAATCGTTGCCGGCATCTTGAAGCCGGACATCGTCGCCACGTAGTTCGTGGGCACGTACATGGGGCAGCCAGCCTGCGCCCCGCTTGGCGCCACGACGACGCGCAGGGGCTTCTCCGGCCAGCTGATGAGATAATAGTCGTGCTCGAAGTTCCACTTCGTCTTCATCGGGTCTTCCGTCTGCCAGAAGACTTCCGCCTTCCAGGGCATGGCCATGCCGGACGAACTCGTCGTCACGTCCGTCGGCGCGATGGCGAACACCTTGCCGTGGTCGGGGTCTGTCAGTTCCTCCCCTTGCGCGGCCCTGTATTGCTCAAGATAGGGCGAATGGGGGTCGTTGGTCTCGCGATTCAGTCCGGCAGCGGCGACCGCGTAGAGCTTGTCGTCCGCGTATCCGCCGCCGGCCGGCTGCAGGCAGTCGCCGACCTCGGCGTT
>CACYNF010000054.1 GCA_902775595.1 uncultured bacterium
TTAGGGTCGGTTAGGGTCGGACTGTTAGGCGGGGCGGGGCACACGACGCGCGCGGAGCGCGGGAAGATCGAGAAGGCCGGCGGCTCGGTCGCCTGACGCTTTCGGGAGACAGGCAAAAAGATGGTCCCGCGGATTGCCGCGGGCCTCTCTTTTTGGTATACTACTCATCATCATGATTACGAGAACTACTACACGGCGGCTGTTTTGCAGCTGGGTTGCGTGCGCGGCTATGTCCGCGCTGGTGTGCGGGTGTGCGGACAACAAGGACGACACCGTCAAGATGATCACGGAGGCGACGTTCCCTCCGTACGAGTTCCTGCGCGGGCAGGAGATCGTCGGCATAGACGTCGAGATATGCCGCGCCGTCGCGCAGAAGCTCGGCAAGAACTTCCAGTGCGAGACCGTCGACTTCGACTCCGTTATTCCGGCGGTGATTTCGGGCAAGGCCCATCTCGCGGCTGCCGGCATCACCGTCACCGAGGACCGCAAGAAGAACGTGGACTTCTCCGACCCCTACGTCAAGACGGGAATCGTCGTCGTCTACAAGAAGGACAATCCCTTCAAGGACGCGGCTCAGCTCAAGGGGAAGAAGATCGGCGTGCAGGGAGGCACGACGAGCGAGACGTTCGTCACCGACGAGCTCAAGCAGGAGCCCGAGCGCACGAAGTCCCCGGCCGAGGCCGTGGCCGCGCTCAAGGCGGGCCGCGTCGAGTTCGTTATCGCCGACATCGATCCCGCCAAGAACTGCGTGAAGGGCGAGGATACGCTCGCGATATCCGACTTCATCACTTCCGAGGAGTACGCGATCGCCATCAAAAAGGGCCAGCCCGAGCTTCTCAAGACGATCAACGAGACGATTGCCGAGGTCAAGGCCGACGGCCGCCTCGAGAAGTGGGTCGCCGATTTCACGGCCGAGGCCGACAAGCTGAAGGACAAGTGAGGCGTTGCTCATGTGGCAGGCCTTCTGCGACGAATTCTATCTCTGCTTTCTTAAGCCCGCCGGTGACGGCTCCCTGAGGGGCGAGTATCTGCTGCGCGGCCTCGGCGTAACGCTCGAGGTCGCGCTCTTCGCCATCCTGCTCGGCCTCGTCATCGGCTTCCTCGTCGCGGTCATACGCTCAAGCCACAACAAGTACGGGTACTTCTCGTTTCTAAACGCAGTCTGCAAGGTATACCTCACGATCATCCGCGGCACGCCCATGGTCGTGCAGCTCCTCATAACCTACTACATAATCCTGAAGTCCGTCGACTCCAAGGTGCTGATCGCGATCCTCGCGTTCGGCATCAACTCCGGCGCGTACCAGGCCGAGATACTGCGCGCGGGAATCGAGTCCATCGACCCTGGCCAGATGGAGGCGGGCCGCGCGCTTGGCCTGAGCTACTGGCGCGCGATGCTAAAGATCATTCTTCCGCAGGCGGTGAGGAACGTCCTCCCCGCCCTCGGAAACGAGTTCATCGTCCTCATGAAGGATACGTCAATCGTCGGCTACATCGCGCTCATCGACCTTGCGAAGGGCGGCGACATAATCCGCTCGCAGACGTACTCCGTGTACCTCCCGTACCTGACTGTCGCGGCGGTCTACCTCATGCTTGTCATGACGTTCACATGGCTCCTCGGCAAGCTTGAGCGCCACCTCAGGAACACCGGGGCCGATCCCGTGCACAACGACAGTTGAAAGGTTGACACGAACCACTATGTCTGAAACACTGCTCAAGATAGAAAACCTGAAGAAGAGCTTCGGCAGGCTCGAGGTGCTGAAGGGGCTCTCGACCGAGATCCGCAAGGGCGAGGTCGTGGTGATGATCGGGCCTTCCGGCGGCGGCAAGTCGACGTTCCTCCGCTGCATGAACCTCCTGGAGCAGCCGACCGAGGGCTCGATAATCTTCGACGGGATCGACATCGTCAGCGCGGACGACAAGACGAAGAACCGCGTCCGCAGCGAGATGGGCATGGTCTTCCAGCACTTCAACCTCTTCCCGCACCTGACGATCCTCGACAACATAACGCTCGCCCCGAAGCTCGTGCGCGGCGCATCTGCCGCGGAAGCCGAGAGGAAGGCGATGGAGCTGCTTCGCCTCGTCGGCCTCGAAGACAAGGCCAAGGCGTATCCGCAGCAGCTCTCCGGCGGGCAGAAGCAGCGCGTCGCCATCGTGCGTTCGCTCGCGATGGAGCCGAAGGTGATGCTCTTCGACGAGCCGACCTCCGCGCTCGACCCCGAGATGGTCGGCGAGGTCCTTGACGTGATGAAGGATCTTGCGAAGAACGGCATGACGATGGTCGTCGTCACCCACGAGATGCGCTTCGCGCGCGACGTCGCGACGCGCGTCCTCTTCCTGGAGGGCGGCAGGATCGCCGCCGAGGGAACGCCGGCTGAGATCTTCGACGGCAGGCACGATGGGCGCCTCGGCGAGTTCCTGGGCAAGGTGCGCGTCGGCACCGAATTCCGCGACAAGGTCAAGTCCGAGCTCTTCGACATTCTCAGGGACCGCGAAGTTTCCGAGGACGAGCTCGCGCGGCTCAAGGATCTGCTCGCCGGAAACAAGCCTGAGAAGTGAACTGATTTCCCGACAAAAACACCAAAGGAGAAAAACACATGAAAAAACTGATGATTACGCTTGGCGCAGTGGCCGCCGCGGCCGTAACATTCACGGCGCAGGCCGAGGATACGCCCGCACAGAACGAGGCTGCGAAGCCCGAGGCGGCGGAAGCGGAGACGACGGAGGCAGAGGAGGATTCCCCGCTGTTCGAGGTCGCGCTTCAGCTCGACGTCAAATCGTCCTACGTCTCCCACAACCGAATCTTCTCCGACAAGCCGGTGGCGCAGTACGACCTCTGGCTGCAGCTGAACCTCCCCGAGAACTTCGGCTGGATCGCGGCCGACATCTGGGCCAACCAGGAACTCCACAAGAGGAACAGCTCTCCTTCGACCGGCAACGGCGGCAAGCGGCTCGGCGGATTCGGTGAGTTCGACTACGAGATCATCTACGGCAACTCCATCGGGCCGGTGAACCTCACCGCCTCCCACCTCTGGTACACCTACCCGCGCTGCGGATGGGGGTCTCAGAAGTTCTGGACGGTCGGTGCCGAGTACGACAACGAGTTCGTCGTCCCGAGCATCAAGTTCTTCTGGGAGTACTGCCATGACAACAAGCCGGACGAGGCGTTCATGATCGACTTCGCGCTCTCCCGCAGCTTCGAGCTTACCGAGCAGCTCTCGCTCAAGCTCACCTCCAAGACGACGCTCTACACTTCGGAGTACGCAAAGTACATCTCCGGCGGCGAGCTGACCGACACCGTGTTCGGAGGCTGGGACAACGGCATCTCCCTGAGCTATGCGATCACCGACAACCTTTCGATCGGCGCGAACCTCAACTACCTCTACAAGATCGACCACCGCGTGCGCCACTGCCCGGGATGGGACTCCTACTCGGTCGACAACACGCACAAGTCGTACAACGGGATACTCTACGGCGGTGTCTCCGTCAGCCTCGCGTTCTAATCTCTGGCATCAAACGGAGACAATGACATGAAGAACATCCTGATCGCGGCCGCGGTTCTGTCCGCGTCGTTCGCGTTCGCGGATGGCGATGCGCCGGCGGAAACGCCGGCGTATCCCGTTTCCGTATCTGTTGACGACGCGACGACCGCGTACAACCTCGCCGTTGTCGCGGACTCGGACGACGTCAAGGGCGCGAAGTCGTACATCGACTCCTACGCGGACAACGTCCAGAACGACAAGCAGTTCAAGGCGAACGAGGCGAAGGCGCTCGAGACGATCCGCACCGAGAACCGCTTCTTCGGCACGTGGTGGGCCATCTTCCCGCCGCTCCTCGCGATCTTCCTCGCGCTTATCACGAAGGAGGTGTACTCGTCGCTCTTCATTGGCATTGTCTCCGGCGGGCTTCTCTACTCCGGCTTCGCCCTCGAGGGGACGATGACGCACGTCGTGAAGGACGGCTTCATCGGCTCCATAGCTGACGGATACAACATCGGCATACTTTTCTTCCTCGTGCTCCTCGGCTCGCTCGTCGCGATGATGAACAAGACGGGCGCGTCGGCGGCGTTCGGAAGGTGGGCGCAGACGCACATCAAGTCGAGGATCGGCGCGCAGGTCGCGACGATAGTCCTCGGCATGCTCATCTTCGTCGACGACTACTTCAACTGCCTGACGGTGGGCAGCGTGATGCGTCCGGTGACGGACGCGAAGAGGGTCTCGCGCGCCAAGCTCGCGTACCTCATCGACGCGACGGCCGCCCCGATCTGCATCATCGCGCCGATCTCCAGCTGGGCCGCGGCCGTCGCGGGCTTCGCGAAGGGCGCCGGCGCGGAGAGCGGGTTCTCGCTCTTCATCAACGCGATCCCGTACAACTTCTACGCGATCCTCACCATCGTCACCATGTTCGCGCTGGCGTTCATGAAGTTCGACTTCGGCCCGATGAAGCGCCACGAGGCGGCCACGTCTGCCGGCGGGCCCGACCTCGGCGCGATCGAGGACGCAACCGAGGCCCTCGCGAAGAACGACCGCGGACGCGTCATCGACCTGGTCATCCCAGTCGTCGTCCTCATCGCATGCTGCATGGTCGGCATGATTTACTCCGGCGGATACTTCGGCGAGGACAAGCCCGGGTTCGTCAAGGCGTTCTCCGACTCCGACGCGTCGGTCGGCCTCGCGCTCGGCTCTATCGCGGCGATCGTGTTCGCCGTCGTGTTCTACATCTGCCGCCGCGTCATCTCGTTCCGCGACTGCATGGACGCGTTCCCGGAGGGCTTCAAGGCGATGGTCCCCGCGATCATGATCCTCTGCTGTGCGTGGACGCTCAAGGCGATGACCGACTCGCTCGGCGCGAAGGTGTTCATCTCCGACATCATCAGCGGACCCGCCGCCGGACTCTGGAACTTCCTCCCGGCGATCATCTTCGTCATCGCGATCATCCTCGCGTTCTCCACGGGCACGAGCTGGGGCACGTTCGGAATCCTCATCCCGATCGTCCTCGCGGCGATTCCGGGCTCGTCCATGACGATCATCGCCGTCTCGGCCTGCATGGCCGGAGCGGTCTGCGGCGACCACTGCTCGCCGATATCCGACACGACGATCATGGCGTCGGCGGGCGCGCAGTGCAACCACATAGTGCATGTCAACACGCAGCTTCCGTACGCGCTCGCCGTCGCGGCCGTCTCGTTCGTCGCCTACATCGTGGCGCCGTTCGTCGGCTCGGCGTGGGTCTCGCTCCCGCTTGCCGTCCTGCTTATGCTCGCGACGCTCTTCTTCCTGAAGCTCGTCGTCAAGGGCGCGGTCGAGGAGGGTTCCATGCCCGCCGTGTTCCGCAAGTTCGCCCAGAGCGTCAACAACCGGGCGTTCGCCGCGCAGCTCTCGCACATGGCGGACGCGATTCTCGCGGACGGACGCATCGACGAGAAGGAGGCCGCGCAGCTCTCCGACCTGCTCACGAAGATCGAAGACCAGGAGGAGTTCAGGAAGGCGCTCGACGACGCGAGGGCGGACGGAGTGCTCACGCTCGAGGAGTCCGCAAACCTCGAGGGCTTCATCCGCGCTCTCACCGGCCGCAGGGCGTGACGGGCCGTCGCGCGCAGAAAGCAAAAAGCAATCAACAGAAAGGCACATGCCATGAAGAAAATACTTATCGCACTTGCCGCCGCCGCAGTGCTCGCCGGATGCGGCGAAAGGGACGACGGAACCAGAAAGTTCACGGTTGGCTTCGACGCCGACTTCCCGCCCTACGGCTACAAGGACGGCGCTGAATACAAGGGCTTCGACCTCGACCTCGCGCGCGAAGTGTGCGCGAGGAAGGGCTGGAAGTTCGTCGCCAACCCGATCAACTGGGATGCGAAGGACATGGAGCTCAACTCCGGCTCCATCGACTGCATCTGGAACGGCTTCACGATGCAGGGCCGCGAAGACGGCTACACGTGGACCGTTCCCTACGTCGACAACTCGCAGGTCGTTCTCGTCAAGGCCGGCTCGCAGATCAAGACGCTCGCCGACCTCAAGGGCAAGATCGTCGGCGTGCAGACCGACACTCCGGTCCAAAAGGCGCTCTCCAAGGACGGCGACAAGAAGGAGCTCGGCGCGACGTTCAAGGACCTCGTCGTGATGCCGAACTACAACCAGGCCGTCAACGAGCTCAACATGGGCGGCGTCGATGCGGTCGCGATGGACGTAGGTGTCGCGAAGCGCAAGATGGCCGACCTCCCCGGGAAGTTCGAGATCCTCGGCGAGATCGTGATGACCGAGACATACGGCATCGGCTTCAAGAAGGGCAATGTCGCCCTCAAGGACGAAGTCGAATCCGAGCTCAGGAAGATCGCCGAGGACGGCACGATGGCGAAAATCGCCGCGCAGTACGGCATAGAGCCGCAGGCGCTCATCCTCAAGTGAGATGACGGTTGCGTCGATGCTGGCGGATCTCCTGCGGGGGCTCGGCACCTCGCTTGAGATATTCGCCTTCACGCTGCTGATAGCGCTGCCGCTCGGCTTCCCGCTGGCGCTTGGGCGCATGTCGAGGAACCGGCTCCTTTCGGGCCTCATCGGGGTGTGGATCTCGATCGTGCGCGGCACACCGCTCATGCTCCAGATCATATTCGTGTACTTCGCGCCCTACATCCTCTTCGGCATGCCGCTCTCGCGCTATCCGCGGCTTCTGGCGACTGTGCTCGCGTTCGGCCTCAACTACGGCGCCTACTTCGCCGAGATCTACCGCGGCGGCATACTCTCCATCGACCCCGGGCAGCACGAGGCGGCGAAGGCGCTGGGGCTGTCGCGTGCGCAGACTTTCTTCCGCATCGTCCTCCCGCAGACGGTAAAGCGCGTCATCCCCGCCGTCGGCAACGAAGTGATCACGCTTGTGAAGGACACCTCGCTCGCCTTCACCATCGCCGTCACCGAGATGTTCACGATCGCGAAGCAGCTCTCGTCCGCCAACACGACGATGACACCGCTCATCGCGGCGGCGGTGTTCTACTATATCTTCAACTATCTCGTTGCCTTCGCCATGGGCCAGCTGGAGAAGCGCTACGCCTACTATGCATAGTTTCGCGGGCGCGTTTCTGCTGCTGGTCACGACGTTCATCTGGGGAACGGCCTTTCTTGCCCAGAAATACGGCGCAGACCACCTTGGTGCCGTGTCGTTCACCGTCCTTCGCAACATCCTCGGCGGTTTTTTCCTGCTTGCGCTCATAGCTCTCCGGGCCGTGGGCAGGTCCTTCCGGGCGGATGGGTCGCGCGAATCGGGCGACCGGTCGGCCGGGCGGTCGGTTCTCGCCGGCGTCTTCTGTGGCATACCGCTTTTCTTCGCGATGTCCGCGCAGCAGGTTGGCGTGACCTACACGACGCCGGGCATCTGCGCGTTTCTGACGACGAACTACGTCCTCTTCGTGCCGATTCTGGCGTCCGTCGTCACGCGGCGGCTTCCGCGCGGGTACGTCTGGTTCGGGGCGGTGCTCGCCCTCGCCGGCACCTATCTCATCTGCCTGACGGGCGAAGGGGCTGCGGCCGAGAGCTTCGCGGGCATCGGGAAGGGCGAGCTCTGGTCGCTCGCGTGCGCCGTCCTCTTCGCCGTCCAGATGATGGTCGTTGACCATTTTGCGCGGTCTTCCGATCTTCTGGTGATGAGCGTGTCGCAGCTTTTCACGTGCGCGCTGGTGGGTGCACCGCTCATGTTCCTGCTGCCGTCCGAGACGGCGAGGCTCTCGCTTGGCGCAGTCAGGGACGCGGCGATGCCGCTCGTCTACTGCGGTGTCTTCTCCAGCGGCATCGCCTACACGCTGCAGAACGTCGCGCAGTCGCGCACCAGCGCATCCGTTGCCGCGATCGTCCTTTCGACGGAATCCGTCTTCGGCGCTCTCTCGGGATGGATTGTCCTCCATGACGTCCTCTCCGCGGGGCAGTTCTGCGGATGCGCGCTTGTCTTCGTGGCTGTAGTCGCGACGCAGCTCCTGGCGGCGCGGAAGACGGCTTCGGCCGGTTGACGTGGTTGCCGCCGTATTGACAGAACTGGCAAAAAAGTCCATAATGAAATCCATTGAACATGGGAAGCGGAAATAAACGTGCAAGTTGGTCTGGGTCGCTGGCGTTCGTGCTGGCGGCGGCGGCATCGGCAATCGGACTCGGGAACCTCTGGAGGTTCCCCTACCTCGCGGCGCAGTACGGCGGCGGGCTCTTCATAGTCGTCTACCTTGCGCTCGTCGTGACGCTCGGCTTCACGCTGATGCTCACCGAGATCGCGATCGGAAGGAAGACCCAGCAGTCGCAGCTCACCGCCTACTCGAAGCTGAACGGCGCGTGGGGCTTCGTGGGGATTGTCGCGACGATAGTCCCGCTCTTCATCACGCCGTACTACTGCGTCATCGGCGGATGGGTGCTCTACTACCTCAAGGCATACGCGGTGATGGCGTTCACCGGCGTCGCGCCGATGGGAGAGGCTGCAGCCGAGTCTGGCGCGTTCTTCAGCGGATTCATCTCCGCGCCGTTCGCGCCGTTCGGATACGGCATGATCTTCGTGCTCGCGTGCGCCGGCGTCATCGTTCTTGGCGTGAAGAACGGCATCGAGAAGTCAAACCTCGTCATGATGCCCATCCTTTTCCTGATGGCCGTCGCGATATCCGTATACGTCGTTTGCCTGCCAGGTTCCGGAGACGGGCTAAGGTACTACCTAATGCCCAACCTCGATTCCGTCACGGTCAACGGCCATTTCTCGCTCGCGATGATGGGCAAGACGATCCTCGGCGCGATGGGGCAGATGTTCTATTCGCTCTCGCTCGCGATGGGCATCATGATCACCTACGGCTCCTACATGAAGAAGGAGGACTCCATCGAAGGGTCCGTGCGCCGCATCGAGGTGTTCGACACGATCATCGCGGTCGTCGCTGGCCTTATGATCATTCCCGTGGTCTACATGTTCGCCGTCAAGACTGGCGTCACGCCCGAGCTGTTGGCGAAGCACGGCGGCGACGCGGCCGCGGCGACGAAGGCGGCGGTCCACTCGGCGATGAACGCGGGACCCGGCCTCATGTTCATCACGCTCCCTAAGGTTTTCGCGACGCTCGGCGCGGGCGGCGCGTGGATTGGCCTCGCGTTCTTCCTGCTCGTCACGTTCGCCGCGGCGACGAGCGCGATTTCGTTGTTCGAGGCGTGCGTCGCGTCCGTATGCGATCTGCTGCACCTTGAGCGCAAGGCGGCCACGTTCTTCACGGCCGCGATGCTCATGTTCCTTGCGACGTTTTCCGCGCTCGGCTACGGTCCGTGGGGCGACATCACGCTCTTCAAGATGCAGTTCCTCGACTTCTTCGACTTCGTCACGAACTGTGCGCTCATGCCGATCGTGGCGACGGCGACTTGCATTTTCGTCGGGTGGGTTCTCACGCCGAAGGCAGTCATCGACGAGGTCGAGGAAGGCGGCCGGAAGTTCCGTTCCAGAGGGCTTTATGTCGTCATGGTGAAATTCATCGCGCCGGCTTTCATGATCGCAATACTCGTCTCTGAAATATGCCGTGCGTTCAAGATAGGCGGCTGGTCGATCTGATCGGCCGGCGTGCGGAAAGGAGGCACTGTGCCATATGACGCTGTAATAGTCGCGAACGGCGATTTCCCGAAGAAGGGGGGCGCCGCATGGGAAATCCTCGCTGGAGCAAAGCGCGTAGTCGCGTGCGACGGCGCGTCGGACGCCTACTGCCGGCGCTTCGGCAAGTCTCCTTTCGCAGTCGTCGGCGACATGGATTCCATCGGCCACCACCCGGAGGGCTCTGAAATCGTGACGGTTCCCGACCAGTCGACGAACGATCTTTCTAAGGCCGTCGCCTGGTGCCGCGCGAAGGGCTTCAGGAAACTCGTCGTCGTCGGCGCGATGGGGAAGCGCGAAGACCACGCGATTGGAAACGTCTTCCGCGCGCTCGATCTCGGCGTCGAGATCGTGACGGAATTCGGGCGCTTCGTGCCCGTCGCCGGCAAGGCGTCGTTCCGCGTCTCTAAGGGAACGCCGGTAAGCGTGTTCGCCGTCGATCCCGCGACGCGCATGACGTCGAAGGGGCTTGAATGGCCGCTCGACGGCGTAAAGTTCAAAAACCTCTACTGCGCTACGCTGAACCGTGCGAGCGCCGCGCGCGTCTCGCTAACGGCGACAAGGCCTGTGCTCGTATATATCGCGTCATGAAAATCGTACTTGCAAGCGGCAGCCCGCGGAGGGCGAAGATACTTAAGGACCTCGGCGTCGATTTCGAGGTCGTCAAGACCGATGCGCCAGAAGTTTCCTATCCTGCAGACCCCGAGCGGACGGTCAGGGAAAACGCGCTTGCGAAGGGCGCGGCGCTTTCGCCGCGGAAGGGCGTGCTGAGCGCCGACACGATCGTGTGGTTCTCTGACCGTATCTACGGCAAGCCGCGCGATCTCGACGAGGCGAAGGAGTTTCTGCGCGAGCTCGCCGGCAACGTCCACACCGTATTCACTGGCGTCGCTTTCGACGGCGAAGTGAAAGTCGTCCGCAGCGACGTCAAGTTCCGCCCGCTTTCCGAGGCGACGATTGAGGAGTATGTCGCGCGCGTGAGGCCGACCGACCGCGCGGGTGCGTACGACATCGACGAGTCGGGCGACCTGATCGTAGAGTCGTATTCCGGCAGCTACGAGAACATAATGGGGCTCCCCGTCGAGCCGCTTAAGGAATGGGGGATTGCATGAAGGCGGTGGTAGTTCTTTCCGGCGGGCAGGATTCCGCGACGGCGCTTGCGATGGCCGTGAAGAAGCACGGCGCGGAGAATGTCGCCGCGATTACCTACGCCTACGGCCAGCGCCACGCGCTTGAGACGAAGTTCGCGCGCCGTCTCGCCAAGGGAATATTCAAGATTGGCTTATGGAAGCGCGTGCCGCTTTCGTTCTACTCCTCGATCACCGACAACGCGCTTCTCTCGAAGGGCATTGCAATCGAGAAGAAAAAAGGCGCGAAGTGCCCAAACACCATCGTGGAAGGGCGGAACGCCGTGTTCCTCACGCTTGCGTCCGTCTGGGCGAAGTCGCTTGGCGCGAAAGAGGTGTGGACGGGCGTTTCGGAGGCGGACTTCTCCGGCTACCCCGACTGCCGTGCGGCGTTCATTCGCGCACACGAGAAGGCGACGCGCCTTGCGCTCGACTGGCCGGTCAAGTTCGTGACGCCGTTCATCCACATGACCAAGGCGGAGGAGTGGGCCCTTGCGGCGAAGCTCGGCATCCTCGAGACAATCGAAAACGACACCCTCACCTGCTACAACGGCATCCCGGGGCGCGGCTGCGGCAAATGCCCCGCCTGCCGCCTCCGTGCGCGCGGCTACGCAGAGTTCCGCGTCCTTTACAGGCGAGGTGCTTGCTGATACAGACCCGGTTGCGACATGGGAAATGGAGATATTGCTAACTCCTATTTCTGAGAGAATGAAAGCGGCACGACATAAATGAGAACGACATGCGGAACAATTCTCGTGGCCGTTGCGTGTTTCAGCGTGATAGCGAAAGCTGGATACGTTGCCTTGCCATTGCATGTCAATCCGTTTATCGGGACGATAACGGACTCGCCTGAAAGCAATAGCATTCACGGCGGTGGCAAGACATTCCCAGGTGCTACGACGCCATTCGGTCTCGTGCAGCTTTCGCCCGACACGATTACGGGTGGCGACAACGGCCCGGGCTATTCGCGTCGTCACAAGACGATCGAGGGCTTCAGTTTCATGCATATGAGCGGAATTGGCTGGTACGGCGAATTCGGCAACTTCCAGCTGATGCCGACGACAGGCGAGCGGAACTTCGACCGCGAGAAGGCATGCTCGTCGTTCCGGCGTGAGGGAGAGCGTGCTTCGGTCGGCTACTACTCCGTCGAACTTGACAGGTACGGCATCCGGACGGAATTGACGGCTGCACCGCGTTCTGGAATCCTGCGCATCTCCTATCCGGAAAATGCACTGCGTCGGATACAGGTCGACTTGGGGCGGCGTATTGGCCAGAAGGAGCGCTGGCTTCATCACTCGAGGCAGACTGTTCGGCGCGTTCTGCCGACTGCCGTCGAGGGTGAGATTTACTGTCCGTCGGCAGACGGTGGCTGGGGTCGGGGATCGGGAGAGGTCAGCTATACCCTGTTTTACAGCTGCGAGTTTTCCGAGAAGCCTGTCGCTTTCGGCGCATGGGAAAGGGCGTCGCCTATTGACGCCGCGAACTGCATGTGCGGGACCAACCTCGGATTCTACGCCGAGTTTGCGCCATCTGCCGTTCCACTTCTTGTAAAGGCTGGCTTCTCGTACGTTTCCATCGAGGGTGCACGCGAGAACCTGGCAAAGGATATCCCGGCCTTTGACTTTGACGCGACGCATGCAGCGGCGGTTGCGCTGTGGGAGGCAGTGGCGTCCAGCGTCGCCGTGAGCGGAGGGAGCGAGACCGAGCGCCGCATATTCGACACGGCGCTCTACCATGCGATGATCGACCCGCGCGCGATCTCTGACCACGACGGCAGATACCGAGACGCGACGGGCGGCGTTCATGGAGCCGGGCGATTCGTGAATAGAACCGTGTTCAGCGGATGGGATGTGTTCCGCAGCGAGTTTCCGCTTTTGACGCTGGTGCGCCCCGATGTCGTGGGGGACACCGTGAACTCGATGATGGCGGTGATGGAGTCGGGAGCCCGCGATACGCTTCCGGTTTGGGACATATTCGGGTGCAAGTCTTCCTGCATGGTGGGCAATCCGACATTCCCCGTCATAGTCGACGCCTGGGAGAAGGGCATTCGCACCTTTGACGGAGAGAAAGCCCTTGAACTTATGCTGAGGACAGGCGAAAAGCGGGCCAACGACAGGAAGCTTGGGTATTCGCTCGGTTCGCTTTCATGTACGCTTGAATACGCCTACGACGACTGGTGTGTCGGCAAGATGGCCGAGATGCTTGGAAAGAACGAAATAGCCCGCAGATTCTACGTGTACGCGCAGTCGTATACAAACAGCTGGTGCAGTGAAGTCGGCTGGATGCGTTCGCGCAATGCGGACGGCTCATGGGTCGAATGGAAGGGTCGCACAACTCACGGCCAGGGATGCGTCGAGTCGAATCCGTATCAGCAAGGCTGGTTTGTCCCGCATGATGTCGACGGCCTTGCGAGACTCATGGGCGGACGGGAACGTTTTGTCGCCGAGCTTGAGTCGTTCTTCGAGCATACGCCTGGAGATTTCATGTGGAACGACTTCTACAACCATGCGAATGAACCAGTGCATCACGTTCCGTACCTGTTCTCGGCGGCGGGGCGACCCGATCTCGCGGCAAAGTGGACGCGCAGAATCTGCCGCGGGGCATACCATGACGACGAGCATGGACTCTGCGGCAACGACGATGTAGGGCAGATGAGCGCATGGTATGTGCTTTCGGCGATAGGACTGCACCCAGTCTGCCCGGGAGACGGACGGTGGTATCTGACGCCGCCGATCTTCGAGGAGGTGACTCTCCGGCTCGATCCGCGATTTTGCACAGGACGTACGTTCAGGATTCTCGCTGCAGGCATTTCGCATGAGGCCGAGCCAAAGTGTCTCGCAAAGCTCAACGGACGTTTGTTGGGCCGGTCGTATATAACGACGGAGGAGGTGCGCTCGGGAGGTGTGCTGGAGTGGATCCCCGTATCCGACGACTTGGCGAAAGCGGGAAAGCAGTGATCCAGTGATCGAAGGGTCAAGGCTTATTGATACTGTAGTCCAAGGTCTCGCGCTGATTTCTGCTCGCGTTCTCCAAAAAATTCCATAAAACTTTTTCGGAAAAACTGCGGAAGGTGCACCTTTACCTTGCGGCGGGAAAGAACCGCCGGAAAGGGAAGGTGCGATATGAACGACGACAAATATACTGAAAAAGGGTTCTTCCGCAGGCTTTTTGAAATGTTTCAAGGCCTCAGGATGCCTCGAGACACGCGGGAATACAAACTTGCCAGGATTGAACTCCAGCGTCTTTCCGCGCCGCTTACGGCGATTGTAGTGCCGACTTTGTTCGTCATAGTGCTTTGTGTTGTGACGGCTATTTCGTCGCAACCTACATGTGTGCTGCCTGTTGACATTCCGACGATTGACGATCCGGAGCCGCCGCCCGTTGATCCGCCGGAACCGACGCCTGAAGATCCTCCTACTCCGGAGCCGGAAGTTGAGATTACTGTAGACACTCCGGATCCTGCGCCTGTCACGCCGCTGCCGCCGTCGCCCATCCAGACGCGCTCGACGGATATCTCCGTTAAGCCTGCGCCGATGGACGCCGTGCAGAACATAAAATCACCCGTGACTTTTAAAAGCATAAACGGAAGCCGCACCCCAGGAACGATCGGCATAGCGACGAGCGGGCGCGACAGCGGCGGTGGTGATCCGCACACCGAGGCGGCGGTCATGAAGGTCCTCTGGTGGCTCAAGGCGCACCAGAACACCGACGGCAGCTGGGGGACTGCGAACAAGGTCGCGAACACGGGCTTTGCGATTCTTACGTATCTCGCGCACGGCGAATATCCAGGAAGCCCGTCGCCGTACAAGCGCGACTTTGGGCCCACCGTGCAGATGGCGCTCGACTACCTGATCGGCTGCATCCACACTGGCGCGGACAACGTGCCGCACTTCACAGGGACGGACGGAAACGAATACAGCTTCCTCATCGCGACCTACGCGCTCTGCGAGGCGTACGGCATGACGAAGAACCCGAACTGCAAGGAGGCTGCGCACCAATGCCTCTATCGCATCGTCGAGAACCAGTCGTCTACCGGCGGCTGGGACTATAAGCTCAACAGGAACTCGACAAGAGACGACCTTTCCTTCGCGGGCTGGGCGATTCAGGCGCTCAAGGCCGGCAAGATGGCGGGTCTTCACCATGAAGGCCTCCAGACCGCGATCAACAAGGCGGTCAACTGCCTCAGGCGGCGCGGATACTCCAAGTCCGGCGGCTTTACATACACGCCGACGGCAAACAACAACGGAGGCAACACCGGCCTCGCCGGAGTGGGTGCGCTCGCGATGCAGTTCCTCGGGCACGGCACCGATCCCGAGGCGCTGAACGCGCTCGACGTGATGCGCGACTGGATGCCCGCGTTCGAGGCGGGCAAGGTCGCTGCGAAGAGCCCCGGCGGGAGCCCTCAGTACTACTGCTACTATGCGACGCAGTGCAAGTACCAGGCGGGCATGAAGGCGGGCGCGACGAAGCAAGACGTCGATTCGTGGGTGAAGTGGAATCTCGCAATGAGAAAGCTCTACCCTGCGTCGATCATCGACCTCCCCGAGAAGGTCGCGGATGTCAACGGGAAGGGGCACGCCCAGGGGTACTACCAAAACAACGACGCTCACTCGACCCGTCCCTACATGGACACGTGCCTCGCGGCTCTCCAGCTGATGGTCTACTACCGCTATCTTCCGACGACCTCGACGAAGGCCGGCGAGAGCGATCATCAGGAAGCGGTCGCCGCGAAGACGCCCGAGAAGAGCAAAGACGTAGAAGTCATCGTTGCACTCTGACGTGTTTGGTGTCCAAAAAAGTCGAAAATGCCCCCATTGACGGCGGGAGAGGGAATTTAGTATACTATCCCTTCCAGCATTTCGTGGATGAACCACAAGGAATGCGGAAGAAAAGGAAAGAAAACAATGGAAGCATACGCTGTTCTCGAAACCGGCGGCAAGCAGGTGCTTGTCAAGGTCGGTGACAAGATCGAGATTGAAAAGCTCTCGGTCGAAGCGGGTCAGGATGCCGAGCTCACGACCGTTCTCGCGGTCAGCGACGGCACGACCCTCAAGGTCGGAAAGCCCTACGTCGAAGGCGCCAAGGTCGTCCTCTCGGTCGCCGGCGTCGTCAAGGGCGACAAGGTCATCAACTTCAAGGCGAAGCGCAGGAAAGGCAGCCGCCGTCTCGTCGGCCACCGCCAGCAGCTCACCGTCGCCACCGTCAAGGCAATCGCGTAAGGAGGCAATAGAATGGCTACTTCTGCATCAGCCCGCAACGGACGCGACTCCAACCCGCAGTATCTCGGCGTCAAGGCGTATGACGGCCAGCTCCTCAAGGCCGGCTCCATCATCGTCCGCCAGCGCGGAACGAAGTTCCACCCCGGTAAGAACGTCGGCCAGGGCCGCGACTTCACCCTCTTCGCCCTCAAGGACGGCAAGGTGAAGTTCACCAAGGACGGCAAGGTCGTAACGATCGTCGAGGCCTGAGCCTCTTAAAAAGAAAGAAGGTTTGACATGGGTACTGGTCGTACACTCCGCAAGGAATCCCACGTTCGTCCGTGCAAGACGCCTGCTGGCAAGGCCCGCAAGAGCAAGGCCCAGCGCGCGCGCCTCGTGAAGATGGGAATGGACCCCGAGAAGGTCGCAAAGATGGACGCCGATGACGTCCGCATTCTCGTCCAGCGTCCGGCGGTCGTCAAGAAGCTCGTCGCCAAGGCGGCCAAGTAATGACGAAAGTCCACTGCTCGGTTCCCGAGCGCTGCGTGAATCCCCTCTTCGAGGTCTTCGATGGAGGGGATTTCGTTTTGTCCTCGTACCACGACATCGAGTCCGACGAGACGGAGATGCGCATCTATCTCGAGGACGCCGCGCAGGCTCCCGATGCCGCGCGCAGGCTCGCGGACGCGCTTCGCGTGGCCGGATGCGCCGCGGAGGTCTCGACGTCGGAGGTCCCCGACGAGGACTGGAAGCTTTCCTACCGCCGCCACTTCAGGACCGAGAAGATCGCACGCCGCCTCGTCACGGTCCCTACATGGGAACTTGACGACTTCAAGGCGTCTGCCGATCCCGACATGCGCGCGCGCATTCCGCTCGTTCTCGACCCTGGGCTCGCGTTCGGCACCGGCAAGCACGAGACGACCAGGGCGTGTCTCGAGTACATCGACGAGCTGGCGGGGAATGGGGCGCAGTCCTTCCTCGACATGGGCTGCGGCTCTGGAATCCTTTCCATCGCAGCGGCGAAGCTCGGCTGTTCGCCCGTCTCGGGCTTCGACATCGACGAGGACGCGGTCAACGCATCGCGCGAGAACGCGGCGCTGAACGGCGTTAAGGTCGACTACCGCCTTTTTGCGCTCGGGAAGGGCGCGGTCACGCTTGACGAGTCGATTGAGGCGGCGAAGGGGCTTTACCCCGATCTCGCGCTTCAGGGGCGCGACGTGGGCTCCTCGGCGACACCGTTCGCGCCCGCCGACATCGTTGTCGCGAACATCCTCGGCCCGCTTCTCATCGCCTTCGCCGAGGAGATCGCTTCCTATGCGAAGAAGACGCTGATCGTCTCCGGCATACTGAACGAGCTCTATCCCGAAGTCCGCGGCGCATTTGCCGCGCTCGGTTTTTCGGAAGTCTCGCGCAAGACGATCGGCGAGTGGACTACCGGATGTTTGTGTAGACGCGTTCCGACTTGAGGTTGGTTTGCTTATACTTGTTCTGGGCTGGTTTGCCTGTCAATGTGCGGCCACGGTTCGGGTAACGGTACTCCCTGTGCAGGGCGGGCGATTTGCGCGTCCTTCGACCCACTCGGCGTATAATATACGCCGTCGGGGTCGAGTCCTGCGCAACTCGCCTCCCCCTGCTTCGGTCCGTTCCGCTAACCGACCCGAACCGTGGCCGCGCTTGGCACCCTCGG
>CACYNF010000055.1 GCA_902775595.1 uncultured bacterium
TGGAGGAGGTGGTCGGAGCGCGGACGCGGGATTGCTGTCGGACGGACGAGGGATGGATGAAAAGGCTCGGCGCGGATTGAAAACTTGTCGATTGTTGGCGGCAGGGCGGTAAAATACAAGAAATTGTGTTTTTGCAGGGTCATGTCCACAACCTGTTGACAAAATTTGATAAGTTTACCCTTGTCACGGCACAAGATTTAGTGTATCATACACATCCGAACTACCAATAGTAGTGAAAATCAATCTAAAACAACAACCACGTCCAAACACAAAAGAGAGGCGATCAGACGATGAAGACGAAAGAGATGAAGATCACCAAGCGCAGCGGACAGGAAGTTCCGTTTGACATCACGAAGATCGAGAATGCGATACGCAAGGCGTCGCAGGCGGTTGACTACAAGGACGCGCTTTCGGAGGGTCGCATCAAGCTCATCGCGGAGGAAGTCGCGGGCGTGTGCGCGGCTCGCGACCGCGCGATGCACGTCGAGGAGATCCAGGACGTCGTCGAGACGAAGCTCATGGAGTTCGGCGCGAGGGAGATCGCGAAGCGCTACATCGTATACCGCTACAAGCAGCAGCTTCTCCGCCAGGCCAACACGACGGACAAGCAGATACTCTCGCTCATCGAGTGCAACAACGAGGACGTCAAGCAGGAGAACTCCAACAAGAACCCGACGATCAACGCCGTGCAGCGCGACTACATGGCGGGCGAGGTCTCGAAGGACGTCTCGGCGCGACTTCTTCTCCCAGCGGACGTCGTCCAGGCGCACAAGGAGGGCATCATCCACTTCCACGACATGGACTACTACGCGCAGCACATGCACAACTGCGACCTCGTGAACCTCGAGGACATGCTGCAGAACGGCACCGTGATCTCCGAGACGATGATCGAGAAGCCGAAGTCGTTCTCCACGGCCTGCAACATCGCGACGCAGATCATCGCGCAGGTCGCATCCAACCAGTACGGCGGCCAGTCGATCTCGCTCACGCACCTCGCGCCGTTCGTCGACATCTCTAGGAAGGCGATACAGGAGGAGGTGAAGAGCGAGTGCGAGCTCGCAGGCGTCAAGATGTCGAAGGAGGACTTCGACAAGATCGTCGAGCTCCGCGTCCGCAAGGAGATCCAGAAGGGCGTGCAGACGATCCAGTACCAGGTCGTCACGCTCATGACCACGAACGGACAGGCGCCTTTCGTCACCGTCTACATGTACCTCGGCGAGGCGAGGAGCGAGCGCGAGCGCGACGACCTCGCGATGATCATCGAGGAGGTGCTGAACGAGCGCATCAAGGGCGTCAAGAACGAGCAGGGCGTCTACATAACGCCCGCGTTCCCCAAGCTCATCTACGTGCTCGAGGAGCAGAACATCCGCGAGGACTCGCCCTACTGGTACCTGACCGAGCTCGCCGCGAAGTGCACGGCGAAGCGCATGGTGCCCGACTACATCAGCGAGAAGAAGATGCGCGAGTACAAGCTCTCCAAGGGCGAGACCGTCGGGCACGGCGACACGTACACGTGCATGGGCTGCCGCTCGTTCCTCACGCCCGACCGCTCGGGCGACGGCTACGGCAACGTCGCGCGCGCCAAGAACTACGAGCCCGGCAAGCCGAAGTACTACGGCCGCTTCAACCAGGGCGTCGTCACGATCAACCTCGTCGACATCGCGCTTTCCGCGCACGGCGACATGGAGAAGTTCTGGAGTCTCTTCGACGAGCGCTGCGAGCTCTGCCACCGCGCCCTCCGCTGCCGCCACGAGCGCCTGAAAGGGACGCCCTCCGACGCGGCGCCGATTCTCTGGCAGTACGGAGCCCTCGCGCGCCTCGACAAGGGCGAGAAGATCGACAAGCTCCTCTACGGCGGCTACTCGACGATCTCGCTCGGCTACGCGGGGCTCTGGGAGTGCGTCTTCGCGATGATCGGCAAGAAGCTCACCGAGCCCGAGGGCGAGAAGTTCGGCCTCGAGGTGATGGAGAAGCTCAACGAATACACCGCGAAGTGGAAGAAGGCCGAGGACATCGACTACTCCCTCTACGGCACTCCGCTCGAGTCGACGACCTACAAGTTCGCCAAGTGCCTGCAGAAGCGCTTCGGCGTCGTGAAGGGAGTCACGGACAAGAACTACATCACCAACTCCTACCACGTCCACGTGACGGAGAAGATCGACGCGTTCGCCAAGCTCGCGCTCGAGGCGAAGTTCCAGAAGCTCTCGCCCGGAGGCGCGATCTCCTACGTCGAGGTGCCGAACATGCAGAACAACCTGCCGGCGGTCCTCTCGATCATGAAGTTCATCTACGACAACATCATGTACGCCGAGCTCAACACCAAGAGCGACTACTGCCAGGTGTGCGGCTTCGACGGCGAGATCGAGATCGTCAAGGACGAGAGCGGCAAGCTCATCTGGAAGTGCCCGAAGTGCGGCAACACCGACGAGTCGAAGCTCAACGTCGCCCGCCGCACCTGCGGCTACATCGGCTCCCAGTTCTGGAACCAGGGCCGCACGCAGGAGATCAAGGAGCGCGTGCTGCACGTCTCGTGAACTACGCTTCGATAAGGACCTGCGACATCGCAAACGGAGAGGGAGTGAGAGTCTCCCTCTTCGTTTCCGGCTGCACGCACCGTTGCAAGGGCTGCTTCAACGAGGAGGCGTGGGACTTCTCGTACGGCGAGCCTTTCACGCGGGAGACGGAGGACAGGCTCCTCGCCGCGCTCGCTCCTTCGCACATCGCGGGGCTCACCATACTCGGCGGGGAGCCGATGGAGCCGGAGAACCAGCGCGCGCTCGTTCCGTTCCTCCGGCGCGTGCGCGACCGCTTCGGCCTCTCGAAGACGATCTGGATCTACACCGGCTGCATTCTTGAGAGCGAGCTGAAGTCGCCGTCGCGCTGGCGCACGGAGGATACCGACGAGATCCTCGCCATGACGGACGTTCTCGTCGACGGGCGCTTTGTCGAGGCGCTGAAGGACATCTCGCTCCGGTTCCGCGGCAGCTCCAACCAGCGCATTCTCCGCCTGCGCTGATTTTTTGGTATAATATCCGCCAACCCTTACGGGGCGTTGCACAGCCTGGTAGTGCGTCTGCTTTGGGAGCAGAATGTCGGAGGTTCAAATCCTCTCGCCCCGACCATTGCCATGAAGAGAAGGACAGAGCTTCGCAAGATAGAGTTCGTGCACGGCTTCACAAAGTATGCGGCCGGGAGCGTTCTCGTGAAATGGGGCGACACGTGGGTCCTCTGCACCGCGAGCGTCGAGGACAAGGTGCCCCCGTTCCTCAAGGACACCGGGCGCGGCTGGGTTACGGCGGAATACTCGATGCTTCCGTCGTCCACCGGCGGCGGGCGGAAGGACCGCGACATCAAGAAGCTCAAGGCCGACGCCCGTTCGACCGAGATACAGCGCCTCATCGGGCGCTCGCTCAGGGCCGCCGTCGACATGGCGAAGCTCGGCCCGCGGCAGATCACGATCGACTGCGACGTCTTGCAGGCCGACGGCGGCACGAGGTGTGCGTCGATCACGGGAGGAATGGCGGCCCTGCAGGACGCGGTCGCGAAGCTGCTCGCCGACGGCACGCTCTCCGAAAACCCTATCGTCCACCGCGTCGCGGCCGTTTCGGTCGGCGTGTGCGACGGCAGGCCGACGCTCGACCTCGACTACGCGCACGACTCGACGGCGGAGGTCGATCTCAACGTCGTCATGACGGACGACGGCCGCTATGTTGAGCTTCAGGGGACGGCCGAGCACAAGCCGTTCACGGAAGAGTCGCTGGACGCGCTGCGCGCGCTCGCCCGGAAGGGGCTCAGGCGGATATTCGCGCTCATGGGCTGAATTCTGCGGGAGCGGAAATGCAGGCCGAGGGAAAGATCAGCATGGTGCGGCGGGTGACGTTCGCCGGGATCCTGGTGAATGTCGCGATTGCGGCGGCCAAGGCCGCCGCGGGCGTAATGTCGTCGTCGCAGGCGCTTGTCGCGGATGCGGTCCATTCTGCGTCCGACCTCGTGACCGACCTCGTCGTGGTGTTCAGCGTCAGGTGCTGGGCCGCGCCTGCGGACGAAGACCATCCCTACGGCCACGGCAAGATCGAGGCGCTCGTCACGCTCGTCATATCCGCCGCGCTCGTGTTCGCCGCATGGGAGCTCGCGCGCAACGCGGTCGTGTCGCTTGCGCGCGGCGGGTCCGGCGCGACGCCGGGCGCGCTCGCGCTCGCGGTCGCGCTCGGGAGCATCGTTCTCAAGGAGATCGTCTTCGTCATGACGCGGTCCGTGGCGCGGCGCGTCAGGTCGACCGCGCTCGAGGCCAATGCCTGGCACCACAGGTCCGATGCGCTGAGCTCCGTTCCCGTCGCTGCCGCAGTGGCGGTCGTATGGGTGTTCCCCTCGCTCTGGTGGGTCGACGCCGCCGGTGCGCTCGTCGTAAGCGCGTTCGTCCTCCACGTCTCGTGGAAGCTCGCGCGGCCGTCGTTCCAGGAACTGACGGACGCGCAGATCGGGTCGAAGGCCGAGGCCGTCGCCGCGGTCGCCATGCGGGTGGAAGGCGTCAAGGGCGTGCACAAGCCGCGCGCGAGGCGGTACGGCTCGTCGTTCCAGGCCGACATCCACGTCCAGGTCGACAGGTCGCTCTCGGTTGCCGAGGGCCACGACATAGGGCATGCCGTGAAGGAGGCCGTCGTCGGCGCCGGGATAGACGTGGACGACGTGGTCGTGCATGTCGAGCCGTGGGGCGATGGACATGCTGTTTGAGGCCCGGCCTTTGCGCGGCCTCTAATTTTGGTATAATATACTTCATGCAGATTTTAGGAGAGCAGATTTTCGCAAAAGCTCCGGACGGCAGCCTTGCCAGCCGGATCGGCACCTTGTTCCTCAAGACCCCGGGTCTCGTGACGCGGCGCGGCGTCCATGCCATGCAGCGCGTCATGTGGATCGACCACCTCAACGCCGGGCGCTCCGAGGCCGGGCTGCCGCCGCTCACATCTTCCGAGGAGGAAGCCGAGCTCGAGCAGTCGGTCGACCTGATCTTCACAGACGACTTTGTCCTCATCCGCCCCGATCCCGACCGCATGGACCTCGCCTTCCTCGCCGACGACGAGCTGCAGAAGCTCGTGAACAAGCGCAGGATTCGCTTCCTCAACACGCATGCGGCGAAGGTCCGCAACGCGCTCAGGGCGCGCGGCGAGAACTGGCGCATGGCCCGCGCGCCCATCTCCCAGGAGGACATGTCGCGGATAGTCGAGGGCTCCCGCGTGGCGATAGGCGAGAAGGCGGTCTACTTCTACAACCAGGCCATCGGCACTCGCTACATCACCGCCGGGGGATATGACATCGTCTCCGCCCTGCCCGCCGCCGAATACAGGGCGCAGGTCAGGGAGGTGGTTTCGCTCCTCAAGAAGCGTAACAGGATGGGCCATCCGGAGGTCGACCTGTTCCCCACGACCACGCCGATCGAGATCAAGAACGCCCTGAAGGGCATCGAGGTCGACTCGCTCGACGACGCCGCTCTCCGCGCGGCGGTAGAGAAGATAGCCCTCGACTGGCGCATGTCGCTTCCGCCGGAGCTCCGCGAGGAGTCGGTCGGCAACTTCGACTGGCGCAACGCGATGTGCGCTGCCGTGACTGCGGGCACGAACGAGACGAACGCCGCGGAGCAGGACCTGATCCAGGGCATATCGCCCGAGTTCTACCGCCAGATAGAGTGGCTTCCCGGCGCGCGCATCGACCGCGGCGAGGTCATCTTCGACCCCCTCTGGGACGAATACAGCCGCACGCGCGATCCGTCGCTCGAGCCGCTGTGCGACTTCCACGTCCGCAACGTGATCTTCAACGCGATGCGGCTGTTCAACGACATCGAGTTCGTCAACGTCGGGCGCATCGCCCGTTCGCTGGCCCGCGAGCCGATCAAGGGCTCGCGCCACGGGAGCGTCTACGTAATCCAGTGCAAGACCGCCGATTCCGACGAGGTTCGGCTCGTGCTGCTCCGCTTCCAGAAGTGGGGCGTCGCCGAGCATCTCGACGAGGGCAAGGACCTGCTGCAGGCGACGATAGAGGCCAACGAATACGCCGACTACATCCTCGACCGCCGGCTCATGTGCTGCCAGCTCGGCATGAACCTCCCGCCCCGCGTCGCGATAGCGCAGTTCCCCGAGACCTACCGCGGGCACAACCAGTACAACGGCACGACGGTGCGCGCGTTCGGCTATGTCCGCGACTACGTCCCCGGCACGGCCTCTGACAAGATCCCCCCGGCGCGCTTCCGCAATCCGGCGTTCGCGCTCGCGTTCGCATGGCTGATGGGCGAGGCGGCCGCGCACGACATAATCGTCGGGCGGCGTTCCTCGGAGACGAAGGAGAACCTCTTCGACAAGAACTACGAAGTGGTCCAGTTCGGCCCCGACGGGCTTCCGGCGAAGATCGTGGCGACCGACCACGCAGGCAGCTTCGTCAACTACCTCCACACTTTTGAGGACACCGTGGCCCCGTACGCGAACGTCGTGCGCCGCCGCGCGAAGTTCGTGCCCGACGTCGCGGCGTTCGCCGACGCCTATGTCACGGCCTTCGAACGCACGCTTGCCGACGTGCAGGCGAAGTACCGCGAGCGCCGCCGCGCGTTCGACGAGCTCTTCGTCCACCGTCCGTTCGACGTCGCGGGCTCGGGCGCGTACCGCTGGGCCAAGACGCTTGAGCGCCTCGACCAGTGCGATCCCAAGGCGGTCGCCGCCGTTCTGCGCGCGGCGATAGAGAGCGGGGCGCCATGCTGAAGTACGTGCTCAGGAGAATCGCCGAGGTGATCCCCACCACCGCGGGGATCGTCCTCCTCGCGTTCGCGCTCTTCAACATAGTGGGCGGCTCGCCGGCCGAAGTCATCCTCGGCAAGAACGCGACGGCCGAGGCGATAGCGGCCTTCAACCACAAGTTCGGCTACGACAAGCCGCTCATCGTGGGCAAATGGGGCGACGCGGGCTTCAAGGGGCTGTTCGACAGCCAGCTCTTCAACTTCGTGGGCGATCTCGCGAAGGGCGACCTCGGCTATTCCGTTGAGATGAAGGAACCCGTCGTCGACATCCTGAAGCGCGGCGTCGGGCCGAGCCTTTCGCTCACGGTCCCGATCCTCGTCGGGGGAACGGTCGTCGGGCTTCTCCTCGCGTTCGTGGCGGCGGCGTGGAGGGGGCGCTTCCCCGACAAGGCGATTCTCTTCGGCTCGACCGTCCTCATGAGCGTCAACTACGTCGTGTGGGTGCTCGCGGGGCAGTTTCTCCTCTCGTACAAGCTCGGGCTCTTTCCGATATGGGGCTACCGCGGCTGGTTCTACCTTGCGCTCCCGGTTCTCATAGGCATCCTCTCGTCCCTCGGCGTCGACGTCAGGTTCTTCCGCATGGCGATACTCGACGAGCTCTACAAGCCCTACGTCCTCACCGCGCGCGCAAAGGGGCTTTCCGGCGCGGCGATTCTCGTAAAGCACGTCCTCAGGAACGCGCTCATACCGATCGTGACCTACATCTCGCTTGCTATACCTTATCTCTTCACTGGCTCGCTCCTCCTCGAGTCGTTCTTCGGCATCCCCGGCCTTGGGTCGGTGTCGATCAACGCGATACACTCGGCGGACATGGCCGTCGTGAGGGCGGTAGTGGTGCTTGGTGCTCTCCTCTACCAGTTTGTCAACCTCGTCACTGACCTCGCCTATGCCGCGCTCGATCCGCGCGTTAGGTTCCAAAAAGGCTGATGTGCTAGAATCCTCCATACTCAACCTTGCAAGGAGCGCCGATCTTTTCCGCGGGTTTTCGTCCGACGACGTAGAGTCGCTCCTGTATCGCTTCAACGGCGTCAAGAGGGAGTTTTCGAAAGGTGAGGCGGTGGCGCACGCGGGGCTTGAGGCGAACAGGCTGTTCGTCGTCGTTTCGGGCCGGCTCCGCGTCTACGAGAAGATCGTCGGAGGGCATGATATCTTCGCGAGGGAGCTGTGCGTCGGCGAGGTGCTGGGGTTGTGGATACTGTTCACCCCTGAGATATCCTGCTGGCCAGGTACCGTCGTGGCGGCAGAGCCGAGCACCCTCATTTCGCTCGACATGGCGGTCGTGAGGCGGATGATTGAGGTGGCCGAGCCGCGGATGGCGAGGCTTTCCTCGAACATATCTAAGATCCTCGCGCGTGAATTCTTCTCCGCCTGGCGTAAGTTGGCGGTGATGAACGCGCCTACGATAGAGGCGAAAATCCAGATGTACCTCCAGGAACTCGACAACGAGTCGGGGAACACGGGCAATGTGAAGCTGCCATTCAACCGGGAGCGCATGGCCGAGTACTTCGGCGTGACACGCCCGGCGCTTTCGCGCTCGCTTGGCCGCATGCGCGACCGCGGGCTGCTTTCCTGGCACCGGAACGAGTTCAGGATAAACTTCTGAATTCGCCCTTGCCATTTCGCTTCTTTTCGGCTATAATACGCTTCATGAAAACATGGTTATCCTTTTGGTATGGGATTTTCAAGAACAATCCCATCTTCCGGCTTGTGCTCGGCCTGTGCCCCACGCTTGCCGTCACGACGAGCCTTGAGAACGCTCTCGGCATGGGGCTCGCGGCGACGTTCGTGCTCGTCTGCTCCAACGGCCTCGTGTCGGCCCTGAGGCGGGTCATCCCGCCTGCGGTGCACATTCCCTGCTACATCGTCATCATAGCGACTTTCGTCACGGCGATCGACCTCCTCATGCAGGCCTATCTGCCCGACCTCTCGGCCTCGCTCGGCATCTTCATCCCCCTCATCGTCGTGAACTGCATCATCCTCGGCCGCGCCGAGGCGTTCGCCTCGAAGAACGGCATCGTCGATTCGCTCGCCGACGGCCTCGGGAGCGGCGTCGGCTTCACGCTTTCCCTCGCCTTGATCGCCGCGGTCCGCGAAATCGTCGGCGCGGGGACTCTCACCGTATGGGGCGACATCGCGGTAAAGGGCATAAATCCGGGTCCCGTGACCCTCGCGATCCTCCCTGCGGGCGGCTTCATAACGCTCGGGCTTCTTCTCGCTCTCATCAACCGCATCGGGGAGTGGAACGCGCGCCGCCACGGCGCCCCCGCGCCGCTCCCGGTTAATCTCGACTGCAGGCACTGCACGATGTGCGGCCGCGGCAAGGATGGCGGGGCTGGCGGCGAAGCGAAGGGGGGCAGGTCATGAAGTGCCCCAAGTGCGGCGTTGACGACGACAAGGTGCTCGATTCGCGCAGCGCGCGCGACGGCGCGGCGATACGCCGCCGCCGCGAATGCCTGAAGTGCGGCTACAGGTTCACCACCTACGAGGAGATCGACCGCGACGAAGTCCTCGTCATCAAGCGCGACGGCACGCGGCAGACCTTCGACCGCTCGAAGGTCGACAAGGCCATCAGGGTCGCGTGCGGCAAGCGTCCGGTGAGCGACGAGCAGATACGCACCATGATCGACCATGTGGTCGCCAGCCTCGAGGGGGACGAGGTGTCGGCCGACAAGATCGCCGAGCTCGTGATGCAGGAGCTCCACAAGGTGGACGAAGTCGCCTACATACGCTTCGCCAGCGTGTACCGCCAGTTCAAGGACGTCGCCCAGTTCCTCTCTGCCATAACGGAGATCGTGAAGAAATGAACGCCGAAAGCCACAGACCACCGGTGCGCGTGGCCCTCATGGGGCTTGGACGCGCGATGTTCGAGGACCACTACCCGGTCTTCAAGGCCCATCCCGCCCTCTTCAAGGTCGTGGCCGCGTGCGACATCATGAAGGAGCGCCGCGACATAATCGCGAAGGATTTCCCCGACTGCAAGATGTTCCGCCGGTTCTCCGACATGCTCGACGAACGCGACATCGACGTGGTGGACATAGCGACGTGCTCCGTCGACCACGTCGATCATGCGCTCAAGTCGCTGGAGCGCGGCTTCTGGACTCTCCTCGAGAGCCCCCTCGCCCTTACCTTCGACGACGCGCAGGTGCTGCGAGGCGCCGCGCAGAAGGCGAAAAACCGCCTGTTCGTCTTCCACCGCGGCCTCTTCGCGCCCGACTTCCTGCTCGCCAAGATGGCGATGACCGACGCGAGGCTCGGCGACATATACCAGGTGTGCGTCAGGCGAGAGGACTTCATACGCCGCGACGACTGGCAGACTGTGAAGCGGCTCGGCGGCGGCGCGGCATACTACGCGATGCCCGACCTCATCCTCCAGACGCTGCGGCTTCTGCCGCTTCCGCCGATACAGATGTGGAGCGACCTCAAGCGCGTGGCGTCCCTGGGCGACGCCGAGGACTGCGTGCATGTAAACCTGAAGACGCGAGGGGCGGTCTCGGCCGACATAGAGTTCAACGGCGGCGTTCTCGCCGAGGACAGGGTCCCCTCCTTCGTCATACGCGGCTCGCGCGGCTCGTTCAAGGTCCTCCCCGGCGCGACCGAGGGCATGTTCACGGTGATAGACCCCGACTTCTCGTTCCCGCGCCGCCGCTCGTCGGTGCGGACTCCCGAGCTCGGTGACATGCACGAGAAGGTTCCGGTCAAGAAGATTCCCATTTCGCTGCCGAAGGGGACTCTGCACGGCCAGAGCGCGTTCTGGCGGCACGTGTACGACACGGTCCGCACCGCGGCGCCGTTCCCAGTCGCGCTCGAGGAGTCGATCGAGGCCGTCAAGTTCGCCCATCTCATGAAGAAGACAAGCCCGTTCGGGAAGTAACAAGTATGACACAGAGCCTTGAAGACTACATTGAGACGATATACGTGCTGATAGGGGAGAACCGCCCCGCGCAGGTGCGCGACGTGGCGAAGCTCCTCAACGTCAAGATGCCGTCCGTCGTCAAGGCGATACGCGAGCTGAAGAAGCTCGGGCTCGCCACCCAGGAGCCGTATTCGCCAATCAACCTGACGCCGAAAGGCGAGCGGGTCGCGAAACTGGTCCTGGGCCGCCACAAGCTGCTGAGGTCGTTCCTCGTCAAGCTCGGCGTGAACCGCCGCATTGCCGACAGGGACGCCTGCCTGATGGAGCACATACTTTCTGCGGAGACGTTGGAAAAGATCCGCGAATATACAGAGAAAAACAAATGAAAAGCCAGATAAACATAATGAGGCAGCTGCAGGAGCTCGTCCTTACGCGTGACGAACACCACCAGACGGGCGACGGCAGCCACCTCGATTCCCTCAACGAGTCGATTGACGAGCTGCAGAAGAAGCTTGAGCCGCAGAGCGCCGGTCTCTATGCGCGGCTGTACAAGAAGAGCCACATCGTCCTTGCCTCGATGTCCAACGGCTGCTGCAGCGTGTGCGGGATGCAGGTCCCGATCGCGCAGGCCCAGCAGGTCAAGCTCGGCCAGCATCTCGTGGCGTGTTCGAGCTGCGGGCGCATACTCTTCGCCGACGAGGCTGATGCCGCGCGCAACGTCGCCGAGAAGGGCGACCGAGACGACCCGAAGACGGGCATATCCCGCTTCTCCGCAGAGGAGCTCATGGTCGTCGACCTCGGCTCCGTCTCGCGCGAAGACGCGATCGCCACGCTTGCCAAGGCGATGGAGGACAACCATTTCATCTCGAACGCCGACAGTCTTGTCGCAGCCGCGATGGATCGCGAGGCGGTTCTCTCGACGGCCATGGACGACGTGGCGTTCCCCCACGTGAGGGGCGTCGAGGGCGGCGGGCTGACCCTCGCGATGGGCGTCTCGAAGGAGGGCATCGACTGGGCCGGCGAAAAGGTCCACCTCGTGTTCCTCTCCGCGATTCCGGTCGCGGTGAGCGCGTTCTACCTGCGGCTCATGGCTGGGCTTGCGCAGTCCTTCTCGAAGAAGGAGGTGCGCGCCGCCGCCATCGCCGCCAAGGATTCCTCCGCGCTATGGAAGGCCCTCGTCAAGGCCACCCGCCACACCGTCAAGTGACACCTCGACTCGTCATATCGGCGCTCGTCCTCCTCGCCGCGGCGGGAGTCGTGGCGGCTCCGGCAAAGAAGCCCGTGTCGGCCGCGCGCCGTGCCGCCGCGGCGTCTCCGGTGCAGTCGGCCCACCGCCGCACGCCCTACGTGGGCGCGATCTGCGCCGATGCGGCGAGCGGAAGGGTGCTCTACACCGACAATGCGGACGCGGAGGCGTATCCCGCGAGCGTGACGAAGCTGATGACGCTCTTTCTCGTCCTTGAAGACGTGAGGGCGGGGCGGTACGATCTCGACTCGCCGGTAGAGGCGACTCCGGACGTGAACAGGTGCGAGGCAAGCTGGATCGGCATAAAGGCCGGCGAGTCGATGACGGTGCGCGACCTCTGCCTTGCCCTTATGGTCGAGAGCGCGAACGACGCGGCGATCGTCCTCGCCGTGAACTCGTCGGGGTCTTTCGACGACTTTGTCGCGAAGATGAACTCGCGGGCAGCCGAGCTCGGCATGACGCGGACGCGCTACTACAATCCAAACGGTCTTCCGCCGAACGCCGCGAAGAAGTATCCCTGGAAGTCGTTCAACGTCTCGACGGCGGGCGACCAGCTGAAGCTTGCGCTTGCGATTCTCAAGATGCCCGAGGTGCTGGAGTTCACGTCAGTCAAGACGTGCGACCTTGTGAGGACGGGGGGCGGCTACCGCGTTTCCGTTACGCGCCGCGTCAACCAGCCCCTGCGAAGGACGGAGCTCGCGCCAGGGGAGAGCATCGTCAAGAACCTCTGCAACCACAACAACGTGATGGTGAAGGACAGGCAGAAGATATTCAATCCCGACGGGCGCGAGGCGGTTGACGGGCTCAAGACCGGCTACATAGACGCCGGCGGATCGTCGGTTGTGATTACCGCTACGCGCGCCGGGAAGCGGGCGGTCGCCGTCGTGCTCGGTTCCTCTTCGGCAAAGGAGCGCGACGAACAGGCCGCGCGGTTGATAACCGACGCTCTCGGCGCCCTTGCCTGGTAGCTTACTCGAGGTTCAGGAGGATGAGCCTGAACACGTCGCGCGCCCTTATCGGCCAGAGCCGCGAGGGAGTTTCCGCCTCGAGCGGGTTCTGTATGAACGTCGGCAGGTCCGGCAGGAAGTCGAGCCCCGCCTCCTCCTCGAGCTCGTCTATCGAGACGATGTTCCGCGCCGCCCATTCCCGCCACGGCACGTGCTGGTCGAATACGACGGCGAGGGCCCTTACGTCCATCCCCTCCTGGGCGACGATCACCTGGTAGAAGCGCCCGGGAATCTCGATGTCGGTCCCGCTCAGCGTTTCGCCGCGTCTGTTCGGTATGGTTCCGACTATCACCCATATCTCCCCGTACTTCGCCGGCCAGAAGTCGGCTATGCGGTGCTCCACGTTGCGCCACACTCCCTGGTTGAGCGCAGGCGTCTGCGGCGCGATGTTCGACATGAGGAACGTCTTCTTCTGGTCGTCGGCTCCATAGCGGGACTCTATCGCGTGGTTCGGCACCATGTGCCCGCGGTCGTAGCCCGAACGCGTGTAGTCGCCGGGGGAGGGGGAGTTCGCGGCCTCCTTGTCCTTGTTGAAGTTGGGGCGCTGGCCGGTCTGGTACAGGACGTCTGGCGTGACGTGGTACGCGCACCAGACGGGGCGCCTGAGGGAAGGCGACCAGCCGACGGCGAACTCGCCCCGGTCGAGGACCTTTATGTCGGCCGGCTGCACGTCGCCCGTGCGCTTCGGGGCGCCCGCGAAGAACACGCTCCCCGACGGCGCCTCCTCGTCGTATTCGTAGACCGAGTCGGTGCCCGTGATGTCGAGCGCGTCGGTGATGTCGCCGAGGCCGTTGCCGTTCCACAGGAGCGCGGAGACGAGAAATCCGGGCATGGATTCCTCTTTCTGCTTAATCCATTCGCGCGGGTGGTGCACGAACCAGACTGCCGTCGCGGCAAGCACGGCATAGCCGCCGACGAGCACCACCAGCGCGAACAGTGCAATCCGCCTCGCGGCGGACGCCTTTTTCCTCTTTTTGCGCCTCGCGCTCATAGGTCGCCGAGCTCGATGCGGATCGTACGGCTCTTCATCGCCTGCGTACGGTTCGGATCGATGTCGTCGGCAGCGTGGCGCTTAACCCCGTCGTCCCGATTGTCGGGGACTGTGAGCTTGGCGCCGCACGCCGGGCATTCGGTCTCCTGCCCGATGAGGTCGAGGGTCGCCTCGATCTCGGTGTGGCAGTGGTCGCAGAGGAAGCTTGTGAATCCTTCGTCAGTCATAGTCCGAGCTTGGTGGCGCTGCGCCACGCGTAGTACTTTTTGAGTTTGAGCTTCTTGGCCGCCGCCTCGTCGCAGAAGATCCACGCGTCGTTGTGCGCCTGCAGCGCGGAGGCGGTGCAGAACTGGCTCATCGGGCCTTCGACGCATCCCTTGACCGCGTCCTGCTTGTTCGCGCCGAACGCGAGGAGGATGATCTTCTTCGCCTCGCAGATCGTGCCGACGCCCATCGAGAGCGCGCTCTTCGGGACGGCCTTCATGTCGCCCTTGAAGAAGAGGCGGGCGTTGTCCTTCACCGTCGAGGGCGTGAGGTAGACGATCGACGTGCGGCTGTTGAGCGATGTGCCCGGCTCGTTGAACGCGATATGGCCGTCGGAGCCGATGCCGAGCACCTGGATGTCGATGCCGCCGGCCTTCTTGATCTGGGCTTCGTACGCCCTGCACTCCTTCTCCGGGTCCTTTGCGAGGCCGTTGAGGACGTGGGTGTTGGAGAGCTTGATGTCGATTTTCTCGAACAGGTTCTTGTTCATGAAGTAGCGGTAGCTCTGGTCGTGCGTCCCGGCGAGCCCGTAGTACTCGTCGAGGTTCCAGCTCTTCACCTGCTTGTAGCTGACCTTCTTCGCCTTGACGGCCTTGGCCATCTCGGCATACATCAGGACGGGCGTCGATCCCGTCGCGAGGCCCAGAACGGTCTTCGGGTTCTTCTTCACGGCTTCGGTGATCATGTTCGCCGCGAGCCGGGACGCTTCTTCTTTTGTCTTGCAGATTACGACTTCCATTTTATTTGTTCTCCGTTTCTGTTTGGTGGTTGGAATCGATGTAGAAAGGCTTGAGGGGAAGGGGTTTCCTGTCAACTGGTGCCTTTGCGGGAGGCTGGGCGTCAGTTGGCGCGGGAGCGGGATCGGGAGCGGGATCCGCGACCTCGGTCGTCTCCTCCTCCGGCGCGGTCATCGTCACGCGGTAGAGCGCACGGACGCCGAGCAGCGCCAGGACGACTATCGCGACTGCGGCCGCGCCGAGGGCGACCATCCTCCAGTTGACGGCGGGCATCGAGAAGCCGTCGTCGATCGGCATCGGCGCCGCGTAGCGCGAAGTCGTCGGCTGCTGCCTCGTCACCTCGGCCGCTGGCGGTGCGCCGAAGTCGATTGTCTCCTGGACGCGCTGTGGCGGTTCTGGCGCGACGGGCTTCGGCGGCGGTTCCGGCGCAGTCGGCTCGACGGGCCGCTGCTCGGGCTTCGCCGGCTCGTGCGGCGCGGCGGATTTGCCGCGGCCGCCGGAGTAGATTTCCATGAAGGCGTCAACGAGCGGCTTCGGCTCGAGACCGACCGTCTCGCAGTAGAGCTTTACGAAACCGCGCCCGTATATCGGCGCGACGATTTTCGAGAAGTCCTCGTTTTCGAGACCTTCGACGACCTGGACCATCATGTGCGTCCGTTCGGCGATCTGTCCGGTGGTGAGGCCCTTCGCCTCGCGCGCCGTCCGCAGCGTCTTTCCGAATTCCATCATTGTTCCTCCTCGTGGTTTTCAAATTCCCCGTCTCCCCCGCTCTCCGGGACGGCAGCGCCTCCCGCGCCGTCCGCCGCGCCGCCTGGGGCCGCGCCGTTGCCGTTGAATATCGCGAGGAGCTGCTGCTGGTCCATTATGATCGGCCTTGGGCCGGCGCCCTGCTGCGGGCCAATCACCCCGGCGTCCTCGAGCTTGTCGCAGAGCTTCGCTGCGTGGTTGTAGCCGATGCCGAGCCGCCTCTGGAAGTGGGACACGGACGCGCGGTTCGTGTTGATGATGCACTCGAGCGCGCGCTTGAAGAGGTCGGCGTCCTCGTTGGCCTTCACCATTTCCCTCGTGCTCGGAGTGTCGTCGCCCTTGGGCTGGTTGTCGGGATCGTCCTCGTTCGAGGCGAAGGGGTCTTCGATCGACGCCTCCTTGACGCGCCCGAGCTTCGTCGCGAACTTCTCGTCGAACTGGACGTTCGAGTGCTCCTGTATGAAGTCGGTGATGTTCGCGATCTCCGCGTCCGAGATCCATGCGCCCTGGGCGCGTATGAGAAGGCCGTCCTTGCCCTTGAACAGCATGTCGCCCTTGCCGATAAGGCTTTCCGCGCCGGTGTCGTCGAGAATCGTGCGCGAGTCGACCGACGACGCCGTCTTGAACGCGACGCGGCCGGGGATGTTGGCCTTGATCGTGCCTGTGATGATCTTCGCGTCGGGGCGCTGGGTCGCGAGGATGAGGTGAATGCCGGCCGCGCGGGCCTTTGCGGTCAGGCGCGAGATGTCGGGCGTCACCTCCTTCGAGCACTGGCTCATGAGGTCCGCCACCTCGTCGATGATGATGACGATGTAGGGGACCGTCTTCGGTATGTCGGACCCGACCTCGGAGTCGTTGCCGAACATGTCGGTCTGCGTGAAGGTCGCGCGGTGGTTGAAGTCGTAGATGTTCCTCACGCGCGCCCTTGCGAACATCTTGAGCCGCTTCTCCATCTCGGCGACGGCCCAGTGGAGCGAGAAGACGACCTTGCGGTTGTCGGTGATGACGGGAACGAGCAGATGGGGGATCGACGCGTAGGGCGTGAACTCCACGGACTTCGGATCGACCATGATGAGCTTCAGCTGCTCGGGGGTGCGTGTCATGAGAAGCCCGCAGATGAGCGAGTTGAGGCAAACCGACTTGCCCTGCCCGGTCGCGCCCGCGACGAGCATGTGGGGCATCGACGCGAGGTCGGCGACGAGCTCCTTGCCGTCGGCGCGCTTGCCGAAGAGAAGGGGAAGCTCCGCCTTCGCGCCGCGCCATGCCTCGGACTCGAATATCTCCCTGAACGAGATGCCGGCCGGCCTGCGGTTCGGGACCTCTATGCCGATCCTGTCTTCGCCAGGGATTGGCGCCTCGATGCGGATGGACTTCGCGTGGAGCGCTCCCTTGAGGTTGTCGTTCAGGTTCGTGACGGACGAATATCGCGTTCCCGGGGCGAGCTCGATCGCGTATTTCGTGACGACGGGTCCCTGCACCGTGTAGCTCAAAGTCGCGTCCACGCCGAAGAGCTTGAGCGTCGAGACGAGGCGCTGGCTCATTTCGCTGACGTCGCTGTGGTCGGCCTCGGAAGTCTTGAGCGGCGCAAGAAGCGAAGTCGACGGCAGGATGTACGGCCCCTTGTCCTCGACAGGGGGCTCGCCCTCCTCGCCGGACTCTGCGCCTGCGGCCCCGGGCCTTGGCGCGGGCGGGACGGTGGCGGCCTGCGCTGCGGCCGGCGCGCCGGCG
>CACYNF010000056.1 GCA_902775595.1 uncultured bacterium
AACAGGCGATACCGAATGATGTGATTGTGGCCGGCAGGGACTGCAGCGTGGCGTTGGTGCACTGGCAGAAGAAATTGTCGCCAATTCTCGTGAGCGAGTCGGAGGGCAAAGTGATTTCGCCGACGCGGAAGCACGCGGGACGCCATCCCAGCCTGCCCCAGGCCCCCGGAAGATCATAGACTGGCTGTCCGTTCTGATAAAAGCCAAACCCTTCGTTGAGCTCTGTTATCGTGTATGTCGTCGACGTATCGTCCTTCTTGACAACTGGTTTGGAGAAGTCTATCGCGGTAACGACCTCGGGATAGACGTTTGTGGCGATCGCCCCGAACTTTATGCTTGAACCGCTCACAGTTGCCTTGAATGTCCACGTCCCGTCCGAAACCACGCCGCCAGTGTAGTCAAGGTAGTCAATATGACCATTGGGATCATAGACCCAATTGTCAGCAAACGCGCTAATGGTCACGAGGACTGTAGAGAAAACCAGCGTTATCTTCATTTCCATGTACATTACTCCTTGTGTTCAAAATGTATATGGGGTCAGAGTATCATTACTCGTCTGGATTTGACACTTCGTATCATTTTCAATTTCGATGCAATTATATCATAAAGAACTCCGCGAAGAAAACACTTTTCCACGAAATCTTAGCGGCTTAGAGAGACATAGGCGTTAGCGGCGGGGATATTCTTCGCGAGGGCGTTTGCAGCGGCGCGGCCCGCGGCCTCGCCCATCTGGTTGCAGTTCACCATCACGCGGCACGCGCCGTGCGCGTCGCGCTCGCAGTCGAGAATGCGTCCCGGCGCAAGAACGTTTTCCGAACCTTTCGGCACTATCGAGCGGTAAGGAATCTCGTACCATGTCGGCAGGTCATCCGACTTCTCGCGCCAGCGGCCCTTCTCGTAGTGATGCCCCTTCTCGTCGGAGAAGGTGCGCTCGAAGGTCCCGTCAAGATACCTGAAAGTTATCCCCGTCCCCTCGTGGATGTCCACGCGGTACGAGCCGCGCGCGATGACATCGTCGAAACGCCGCCCAAGTAGAATGTCGTCAGTCGTAGTCCGATAGAGCGAATCGATGTGGCAGGAATCCCTGAGCCCCGCGTGAGCCGCGAGCGCGACGATGGCGAGGCCTCCGCCATCGGGCATCGGGAAGTTCCTGTTTACCGCGTCGACGATTCGCCTAAGCTGCGCCCTTCCCTCGATCTCTATGCGCGTCAAGTCTTCGGGGATTGACGGATCGCAGCCGGCAACGCGCGTGTAGGCGTGGAAGAAAAGTCCCTTCGCGCCTATAACATCGGCACCCCAGCCGAACATGTGCTTTAGCCCTGCGCCATACTCCGGCTTCATTATCTCGCCGAACGAGAACTTCGGGTACTTCGCGCGTATGGCGTCGTAGCCAGAGAGAATTGCACAGAGAGTATGCGCCTGCATCATGTCTTTGGGGAGCTTCCATGTGGGAAGCCCCGCAAAGCGGCAGAGATCCGCATCGCCGGAGGCATCGATGAAGAACTTCCCCCTAATGCGGCGAAGCCCCGCCTTGTCTGCGACGACAGCAGCCGTAACGTGTCCGGGCCTGTCGCTTTCCACCGCCGCGAGGCGCGCGTGGAGGAACGGCGTGATGCCCTTCTGCCGCATCACGCATTCGTCGAGCAGAATCTGGAGCCCCGCGACGTTTATGACCGCCCCGCGTGCGAAGTTGTCGGGCCGCTCCAACCGCGCTTCGCCACGGCGAACGAGCTCGCGCTCCACCTCGTCAGTAAGCCCCTTTATGATCTTCGTCTTGCCGTCCGTTGAATAGAGCGAGTGCCAGATCGGCACGAGCCCCTGCGTCGCAGTGCCGCCGAATCCGCCTGCCATTTCGACAAGCGCGACCCTCGCCCCCGCCTCAGCGGCGCGGATTGCGGCGAACACGCCGGTGCAGCTGCCGCCTACTACGACGACGTCGAATTCGCAGGCATCAGGCGAGAGGGCCGGGCGAACCGCCAGGCCCCCGGCCTCTGCTGCGGGCGCGGCAATTGCCGCACCCGCAGCGCCGAGCGCCAATCCCCCGATAAAATCCTTTCGCGTCATTTTAGATCCTGCTCCCGCATAAAGCCGCACGACCATCCACAATCGCCGCCATCCCCGGGTCAGACCTTGAAGAATATCTTCTTGCGGTAGAGGAAGAACAAAAACAGCCAGCAGACAAGCGTGTAGCCGAGATTCATGAGAACGCGCTTGAGGTCGCCGCATGAATCGGGCAGATTGCGCCACGCCCAGCCGAAAAGGAAGTCGTTGGCATGGCCCGCGCCGATGATGGACTGCGCCATGTAGATCGCTATCGAGTTCATGCCTATGACCTTGAACGGAAAAGACCACTTCGCGAAACCGGCGACGTCGATGACCGCGTAGAACGCGAGGAAAAGAACCGTTGAATAGGCGCCGACGACGAGCACGAAGCTCGGCGACCAAAGGGCCTTGTTCACGGGGCAGACGAGCGACAGGAGAAGCCCGAGAGCGAAAAGCCCGGCTGCGAGCCCCGCGAGCTCGATGCATTTGCGGCGCGGCGAGAGGCCCTCCCGGCGAACGATCTCGCCCACGAACATGCCGAGCATGGCCGTGACGACCGCGGGAAGTATTCCGGCGAAGCCTTCGGGGTCGAAGTGCGGCTGGTATGTATGCCCGCCGGTAAGCGTGCGGTCAAGCCAGCAGCCGATATTGCCCTCGGCCGAAAACGGACTCGCCGCGTCGGGGGCGTCGGGCGCAAGCAGGAAACGCGTGGCAATTACGACAAACGTCAGCAGCCCCGCGGCAATTCCGACGCGCGCCTTCGTCCTGAAGGCGAGATAGAGAAGCGCCGCGCCGAACCAGGCGATGCCGATGCGTCCGAGGACGCTCCAGACGCGCAGATGCGCGAAGTCGAACCTGAGAAGCGGTCCGTCGTGGATGAGCCCGAGCAATATCAGAAGCGCACAGCGTCTCAGCGCCTTCAGGCCGATCTGCAAATCCGTCGCGCCCCTCTCCCGGCTTTTCGCCGCGGAAAACGGGAACGTAACGCCCGCGAGGAAGAGGAACGTCGGGAACACGGTATCCATGAAGTTGAGGCCGTCCCACGGCACATGGCCGAAAGATGCGTGAAACTCGGGGAAGCCGAGAAGCGCCGCGATCGACACGACAAGCCCCTCGCCGCCCATGATGAAAAACATGTCGAAGCCGCGCGCTGCGTCGAGCGACGCCAGGCGACTCTGCTGAATGTCACCAGCCATCATTTCACCTCCTGTTATTCAACGCGTCAGCGCGCGTCTTGAGAACCGCGACGAGAAGCAAGGTCGACGCAAGCCAGGTGGAAAGCGGCCCCGCCCATTCGCCGAAGAGATGGACGAATCCCGGCGCGAACATTTTCCCGAACGCGTTGAAGACAGAGCCAAACACATCAATGCACATGTACGCGAGCAGCGAGGTGCGTCCGAAGAGGACGAGAAGCGACATCGCCCTTCCCGCCGCGGCAGACCCGGCAAAGCGGATGTCGAAGAGCGCGTAGAGCGCGGCGAGCGCGAGCATGCTCCAGCCCATCGCCTGCGCAGTGAAGGAGAGCGTGTAGATGTGCTTGATCGGCGGAATGACAGGCACGAGCAGCCAGCCGAGCGCGAGCAGTGCCGCGCCCGCTACGGCGAGACGCGTCGCGCGGCGTGACGGCGCGAGGTTTTCGTCCTTGAGGATTTCCGTCGCGCACATCCCGGAGAGCCCCATCGCGGCGAACATCGGGATCGTCGCCCACCATGTATAGCCGGGGTCGGCAAGTTCGAGGACGCGGGAAGTCGCCGGGACGGTGAACGGGACGAACCAGTTCTCGAAGAGCATCGCCGCGTTGCCAGTCTTCGAGTAGTCGCCGAGAAACGCAAGGATCAGCGTGTAAACGAGCGCGAGCGCGGCGGGAATCGCGAAGCGGACGGCGCGCGACGGAATGCGGTAGACTATCGCGCACGCGAGGTAGCCGAAGGCGATTGTCTGGAGCGTGTTGTCGAAGGGGCTTATCAGGTTTGCGTCGAGCGTCAGGAGCCGCCCCTGCGCGACCATGCCGAGGACCCAGAGAAGCGCGAAGCGCGACAGGACATGACGCCAGTAGCGCCATCGCGCATGGCCGTCGTCGAGCCGTCCCTTCATCGCAAATGGAACAGCCGCGCCGCTCATGAAGATGAAGAGCGGCATGATGATGTCCCACAGCGAGAAGCCGCCCCATGCGTGGTCGAACTGCGCCAAGACGCCCTTCGGCAACCCGAACGACTTGTTTAGCGCCCAAACGAACGGCCCGATTACGGTGAGCAGAAACATGTCCGCCCCCCTCAGCATGTCAAGCGAGAGGAGTCTCTTCTTTGCCGTTGCCGTTTTATCATTCATGCCTTGTGCCTTTCATGCTGGGAATTATACCATTTTATCGGACTCCCATGCCAGGCAATAGGCGTCATTTCTCGAGCATGATCTCGCGGAAGGCGTCGATGTGCGCCTGCGGGACGCCGATGTCGAGAAGATACTTCTCGGCGTTCGCGCGGATGTTCCCGCGGTCTAGCTTGCAGGCCCACACCTCCTTGCGGATCGCCTCGTATCCCGGCGCGGCGGGATCGAGGTAGGAGAACAGCTCGGAGCTCTTGCGTCCGTAACGGAAGCGCGGCAACCACTCGTTGAGCGACGGAAGTTCGTAGTCGGTGTAGATGTACTTGTCGTCGCGTCCAAGGACACCGTCAAGAACGGCAAAGAGCGTGCCCGTGCGGTCGCTTCCGACCATGCAGTGGATGTATACCGGATAGTTGTTGCGATCAGCGAGAAGCGCCATGACCTTCGGGATGCTCTCGGTGCAGCGCGGATGGTAGAGATGGTAGTCCTCAAGCGGATAGCAGAAGTACTTGAGCCCAAGCTCCTCGAGATTGGCCTCGCCACCCTGCAGCGCACCGGCGCGCTCGGTCTCGCCGCGGATGTCGAGGTCGGTCTTGATGCCGAGATTGTCGACGTAGAAGTTCTTGACGACCTCCTTTGGTTTCCGGATGAGCGGCTGCATGCCGCGGAAGAGAAGCCCCTGACGCACCTTCGCGCCGTCGACGTTCTTGCCACCTCCAACGTCGCGGAAGTTCATCGAGGGAAGCCCTATCATGCGCGGCGGTACGTCGGCCGTCGTGAACGAGCGAACGTCGGAAACGATTTCCTTGCCGCCTTCGTCCTTCGCCTTCACCCGCCAGAAGTACTTCGTGCCGAGCTTTAGGAACTTCGGGCGCATTGATACGGTTTCCTTCTCGCCAAGAATCTCCACAAGCGGCTTCGCGAAGTCGGCCGTCTCGGAGAACTCGGCGCGGAAGCCGGTGAGCGTTCCGTCCGTGGTCCACGCGAAAGGCCTCCACGTCTTTTCCTCTGCCAGGCTGCGCTTGTTCAGGTCCTTCGTGTAGTCGTTGAAGAGGAAAAAGTCGAATCGGTCATACCAGGTCTTTCCCTGCGCCTCGGCATCCGCCTTCAGTTTCTTCTCCTCGTCGTTCAGCGGCGGACGCGGCGGCTTGACGCCGCGCTTGTCGAAGTTCGCGAGAAACTCCTTCACGCACGACGAGTGCGTATCGTATGCCGCGCCTTCCTCCGGCGCCGTCAGTTTGATCGCCGCCGCCTGCAGAGCACCGACGAACGCGAGTGCGGCCACGACCGCAGCCGCCCCTTTCATGATGGATGTCTTGTCTGTCCTGTTGTTCATATTGTTTTCTCCTGTTCGATTGTCGCACGACAAATGCGAAAGATCATTCCTTTTGTCCCCGCCGCACAAGGCCTAATGCTCTCTGGCATCACTTGCCTTCTGCCGCTTGACGCGCCTTCATTGCATCAAGCGCCGCACGCGCTGCATCCTTGGCAGAACCATCGTCGTCTCCTTCATCGTCGTCCCAGGGGCTATCGTCATCGTCACAATCGGCGCCAACTGCTTGAGCAGTGCACGCGCTACCCCCTGCGGAATTGGCCGCCCAGTGGCGCTTCATCACCTTGAGTCGTTCCGAATCCACCCCATCCGGTGTTTTTTTCGCCTGGTCAAACGGAGAAGTTTCGTCGTATTCAAGGTTCCATGCATGGTATTCGCCGTATGAATGGTAAGTCCACATATCGAGATTGGGGAAGGAGTCTGCAACGGACGCGACGTCGTCAAGCCACTGCGCGGCCCCCGCAGCGTGTCTTGCAGCGGAGAACTCGCCGAGGAACCACCTCGCGCCCCACTTCTCGGCAAATGCGCTCGCTTCGCCGAACACGGAGGCAAGCGCGTCCTTGTTCCAGATGCGGCCACCGGCCTTGATCCCTGGATAGCGGTTCTCCGGCTTGGAGAAGTCCAAGCCCGTGCCCATCACGTCGCTGTGCGTAAACGCGAGCGGCGAGTAGACATGAAGCTCATACCAGACGTCTTTGAACGGGAACGGACGCATATAAGGTAGCTCATAATCGCCTGGCGCACCCGGACCATCCGCCGAAGCGACGATAGGACGATCAGGGTCGATCGCACGAATGGTCTTGATTGCCTCGTACTGTAGTTGCCAGAAATTGAACTTGTCGACGTCGTTGCCGAACAGTCCCTGGAATGGCTCGTTCATGAGTCCGAAGGCCCACACGTCGCCGCGCCCCCTGAAGTATTCGGCGAGCTTCGCCCAGCCCTTGAGATATTCCTCGCGCTTGTCCGGCTTGGTAAAGATGTCGCCCTTCTCCATGTTCCCGCCGTAGCCTGGCGTCATCGGCGCAAAGACAACGCGAATGCCGCGCTTTTTCAAGACGGCGAGGTTCGCCTCCAGTCTCCGGTAGTCGTCAGAGAGCGGCTTGAAGCGCGACATCCTCACGAGGTTGCAACCCCAGCCTGCGATCTTTTCGAAGTCATCGGGCTTGAAATTCCACATCGCGACGATGCCGCGATGCCGTTTGCCGTCGAGCCACTTCGCAGAATACCCGCACTTGTACCCTTCGGGAATCTCAGCGCCGGCCTTGCGGACTATGCCGTCCATAAAAGGCTCCTTCGCCGCCTCGATGCGATAGTCTCTCACAAGCATGCGGCCTTCGCCGAACGGCGCCACGAGACGTGCGCCGGAATAGGAGAAGTCCGCCTCGCGGGTGACGACCGCCCTTCCGCGCCAAGTAGTCCAGCCCGTGCACTCGCCGGCCTTCGGCGCCGGAATGACAGGACGCATCCATTTCGCCTCGGCATCGGGCGAGTCCTTCCAGTACCATGTCAGCGGAGTGAAATCCTCATCGCGCTCCGCCGCCCAGCGGTTTGGGCGGTACTTGAGGTTCTCCGCCCTGTACTCGAACACGACTTCCACCTCCATGCCGCGAAAGCGCTCAAGGTCCACGAGCCCGCTCCAGTCGAGACGGCCCTCCTTGTTGTATTCTCCGCCCTTGTAGCAAAGCAGCCGTTCGCCGTTTTCCTCCACCCAGCACACGGGCTTTTCGGGATCCGTACCGACGTTTAACTTCAGGTCGTGTATGAGCGACAGCGGCTTTGGCTCCGCGGCGGCAACAGCCGCGACAATCGCGCACCATGCAAGCACAACTTGTTTTCCCGACATCTTTCCTCCCTTCGGATCCAAGACTACTTCTCCAGCATTATTTCCCTGAACGCGTCGATGTGCTCCTGCGGAACGCCGATCGAGAGCAGGAACTGCACGGCGTTTTCGCGGATATTCCTGCCTGTAAGCTTCGGCCCCTCCTTTTCGTGGCGCGGATGCGTCGGGTCGAGCGCGGCAAACATTCCGCCTGGCTTGCGGCCATAGCGGAACCTGGGATGCCACGGACTGAACGACGGCGACTCGTAGTCGTCGTAGATGTACCGGTCGTCACGGCCAAGGACACCGTCGATCAGCACACACAAAGTGCCGGTACGGTCGCTGCCGGCCGAGCAGTGAGTGATGATGGGGTAGTTCTTCTTGTCCGCGAGGTAGGCGAATATCTTAGGCATGCATTCGTAGGTACGCTTATGGTAGAGGTGATAGTCTTCGGTGGAGACATAGACGTGCTTCACGATGTTGTCGAGATTGCCTTCGCCCCACTTCGCGCGAAGCTCGTTGACTTCGTTGGTGCCGCGCGTGTCGAGTTCCATGACAATTCCGAGCTTGTCAAGATAGAAGTCACGGTAATACGCCTCGTCCTTTTTGCATGCCGGCGCCGGGCTTCGGTAGAGGAGCCCCTGCCGGACCTTCACGCCGTCGGCGTTCACTCCGCCGCCGAGGTCGCGGGTATTCCACGACGGCATGCCGATCATGCGCGGCGGTACGTCGGCCGTCGTGAAGGAGCGGACGTCGGAAACGATCTCCTTGCCGCCTTCGTCCTTCGCCTTCACGCGCCAGAAGTACTTCGTGCCGAGCTTGAGGAACTTCGGGCGGATGCTGCGGTCCCACTTGCGCTCTGCCGCCTCGACGATTGGCTTGGCGAAGTCCTCCGTCTCCGAGAACTCAACCGTGAATTTGTCGAGGTTGAAGTCGGCCTTCCATGTAAACGGCTTCCACTCCTTCTCTTCTTTGCTGTTGCGGTCGTTGAGGTCCTTCGTGTAGTCGTTGAACATGTAGTAGTCATAGCGGTCATGCCACTTGCCGCCCTTGGCCTCGGCTTCCGCCTTCTGCTTCTTCTCGTCCTCCGTCAGCTCCGGACGGGGAGGCTTGACGCCGCGCTTCTCGAAGTTCGCATAGAACTCCTTTACGCAGGGCGAGTGTGTGTCGTATGTCGCGCCGTCGTCAGGCGCGACAAGCGAAATCGAAGCCGCCTGAAGCATCCCGGCAGACAAGAGAGAGACAAAGCCCGCAACTGCAAGCTTGTCGAGCCTTCCACAAAGTTTCGTTGTCATATTAAGTACTCCTTATGATTTTGTTGTCTTCGATTACCTTACGTAAATAATAAGCGCGCTGCCATCAATGCGCAAGAGCGGGAAACGCGTGCCGTCACCAGCACTGGAATACAGATAGTTTGTTTTCCAGTGCGTGCTGGACTTGCCCAGCATACCACCGTCCACATAATCCTTCCAACTGAGGCCTGCAGAGTTTTTCACGTCTGCGTACTTGATGCTCACATAAGTCTTGATCGTCTGCGACGAACCTACGCCCGTGAAGAGCCCGCCATTCTCTACTGAGCCACCGACGATTACCGGCGCGGCACCCTTGAAGTGGATCGACTGGAGGGCGCTCGCGCTCGCAAACGTGTTGGCCGGGAGTTTCGTCAGCCCGGCGCCGAACGTGATGTTGGTGAGGGACGAACACCCGTCGAAGTTGGATCCGCAGTTTTCATACGCGATATTGGTGACGCACGAAAGGTCGAGATCACGGAGTGCCGTGCAGTTGCGGAAGATGAAGCCCTGGGATCCCAACGTGATTTTCGACGCCGGGTCGAACACGATGTTCGTCAGACTGGAGCAACCATGGAAAGGTCCACGATCCCATCCGCCCCAGATTCCTTCGAGCGCCGAGCTAAACGAGACAGACGTAATTTTCGTCTTCTGAAACGTCGCAGCCGTCAGGCGCTGCAGGGCGGGGAAGGCCAAATCGCCGGAAACCTGGCTAAACCGAAACGCCGCGTCGCCGATCGACGTGAGAGACGACGGGAATACGAGGACGCCGCAGGTGTTGGTGCAACAGGCGAATGCTCTCGGGCAAATGGAGACCAAGCCCTCTCCCGGCAACGTGAGCAGGCCCACGCGGTAACCGGATTCTGAAGGCTTGGGGACATTGCCGGGATCATCCCCGGCCAAGCCCAGCCCGTTGTCGGAGGAGCCGAGCCGGACGATCGTGTAGGCGTGGCCGTCGGAACCCGCGACGATCGCGGAGAAGTCAAGCGGGGAGATGTCGGCGGGGTAGGCCGTCACCGCGCCAACGGTGAGGTCACGCCCGCTGTGCGTCGCGGAGAACGTCCAGCCGCCCTTCGACATCGTGCCGGCGTTGTCTCCCGTGATCGTGTATTTCCATCCCGGGAACGACGCACCGTTGATGACATTCACCGTCGCTGTCCCACGACCGCTGACGATTTCGTAGTCGCCGGCGGAGAGCGTCACGACAACGGTCGTATTGGAGGTCGTGGCGGGGTCGTCTAAAGGCACGATTTCGATTGTGGTGGACGTTGCACCGGCTGGAATCGTCACGCTGCCGGAGAGCGCGCCGTAGGTCTGCCCCGCGACGGCTGTTCCGCCAATGGTGTAGTTCACGACGAGGCCTTCGACCGTCGAGTCGCCGTTACCGCGCGACACGACGAACCGGCCGATTATGCCAGCGCCCTCGTCCGCGTCCCGCGCGGCCTCGATCGAGACGTGCTCGATCTCGTAGAGGAGCAGATGCCTCGTGCTGGCCGGCGCGCTGCCGATGTAGTCGGTTTTCCACGTCGAGTCGACGGCGTTGATCTCGCCCCCGGCCGTGAGGGCGTCCCACGCGGCCTTGGCGGACGCGTAGTCGTAGTCGGTCGCGTTCTCGTCGAGGATGACATAGGTCGTCACCTCGCGGTTGCCGACGCCGAGCAGGTACGTATTCGCGAGCGTCTTGGGCGGCGGCCCGTTGAAATAGATATGGGAAATGGACGAATTGTGGTTGAAGATGCGCCCGTCCAGGTAGTCGAGCTTGCTGCCGAACGTGACCTTTTCAAGAGAGTTGCAATTATAAAATAGGGAATTGCCGTCATCCTCCTGTTCAATGTGGACAAAGGCTGAGAGGTCAACTTCCTTAAGCGCCGTGCAGTTGTAGAACAGAAGTCCGTATGTGTTCGTCACCGACGACGCCGGGTCGAAAACCACGTTCGTTAGGCTCGTGCAGCCCGCGAACGCGCCCGTGGTGCTGCCTCCCGGACGGTTAAATATTTCATAGAGATCCGGACCGAATGTCACGGAACCGACATCAGTATTCGCAAATGCGCCACCGACAAGTCTCTTCAAATGGGTCAGCACGAGATCACCCTGTATCTTGCATCCCTTGAAGGCATTTCCCGCGATTTGCTTGAGCCCCTCCGGAAAGCTGTCGCCGACAATCGTGATGCCCGTGCAGCCGTTGAATGCGCCATCGTTGCCCTCGATAAAGGTCAGCTCCGGTGCGAGCGAGATCGTCCCTGTCGCGTTGACGCAGTTGTTGAAGGCCGTGCGCGCAAATCCGGTATAGCCGGAGGCAGGCAGCGTCAGTTCGCCGATGTAGGGCTTCAGATTCTTGTCTCCCGGGCTCTCGAACAACCGGTCGAAATACCCGATGGAGAGCGCATTGTCGGACTTGTCCTTGATCGGCTTCGTGAAGTCAAGGGCCGTCAGCGTGGACGGGCCGCCCGTCAATGCGGTCAGCGTCAACTTCGTTCCGCTGCGCTGGGCGTTGAACGTCCACGTGCCATCGGTCATTGTGCCGTTGTCGTACACCCAGTCGGCCGCATGGAGCGTTCCCGCCAGAACGGCGAGCAGCGCGGCTACAGACAGCCTTGCAGCAACTCCGCTTTTGGTTTTAGCCTTGTTCTTATTCATCGTTTTCCTCCTATAATTTTTTCTCTGCGCACTCTGCGTCTCTGCGTCTCTGCGTTAAAAAACCCAAACCTACCACCTGAAGTACCGGTACGGATCATCCGTCGCTATCGGCTTGTCGGCGTAGAGCGCCTGACCCGAACCAGGGAAGGCGTCACACGCCGCGCCGCCGAGATTTGCGACGAGGCGCGTCACGAGCGCCTGCGCGCGGCGGCGGTTGTGGCGCATCGTCAGCTCCTTCGTATCGAAGCACCACGGCGCGATGCCGCTGTACGCAAAGACGCCCTTCCCCGCGTGCTTGACCGTGAGAATGCCGCCGTCGAACGAAGCACGGTACGCTACGGACGACGGACGGAGCCAGTTGAGGTCCGCGTTCGTGACGCCGGAGAGAAGCGGCTCCTTGCCGACTAGTTCGTTGAATACCGGATACGATTCCCAGCCGCGCTTCGTCGCCTTCGCTGCGGGGAACGTCTTCGCCGTCTCGTCCCAGCCGAGCGCAAGGGCGAGGACGTTGACACCAGACTCCACAAGCTGCGTAAGATCGCCCGCGTTGGCGGCGGGCCCAAGAACAAGCACGTCGCCCGGCTTCGCGTCTCCCGCCGCGGCCGCCTTCGTAAACGGAATCCCGAGCTCGCCGAATGTCGTCGCCACGTTCGCACCGCGTTCGAGGACAAGAACCTTCGCCGGCGCCGCGGCAAGCGGACGCGCCGCGTAGTCGAGAATCCTGCCAAGAGCCGCCACGGCTTCGGGCGCGACGATCGGCTCGCCGTCGCGTCCGGCGAGGCGTCCGCAGAGATCGAGCTGCGAAAGGATCACGCGCACGCCAGCCGACGAATACTCCATAATCGGCGCGTACTGGAGGTTGAAGCCGCCGCTCGCGAGCGCCCTGTAGTCACCGCGCGCGGGCTTTTCGGGAAGCACCGAGGCGACCGTGCCGCGGTTGCCGGCGCGCCAGACCCTCGTGTTTTTGAAGCCCTCCCAATCGCATTGCGGGAATCCGCCGCTGTTTCGGTCGACGCCGATGAACCACGGAAGCGCGGTGGATGCGCCGCGCCAGTCTGAGAGGTCGAGGCCCTCGAACGCGGCGTCGTTCGGGAAGAGCGTCCTGAGTCCGTGCTCCTGCACGCGGAAGCCGAGCTTCTTGAGCGTCGCGGCATCCTGCTCGAGCATCACGACCTTCACGCCGCCGCGCGCCGCGGCGGAGAGGTCGAACGGAAGCTTCGCGTACGCGTTGCGTCCGACGACGAGGATTTCGTCCGCGCCCTTCCGCGGCAGATCCGCCGCGCCGGAGACTTCGCGCACGCCGACGCCGAGCGCCTTAAGAAGCGGCTTCGCCGTCCCTTCCGGATCGAACAGCGCGACGGACTTCGTTTTCGCCGCGCCCTTCGCCTTCGCGATGTTCAGCGCGAAGGAATCGCGCGCGCGCCAGTTCGCCTCGGTGCAGCGGAACTCCGCGACAATCGCCGTTGTCCCCGCAGCGGCGGTGAACGAAAGCGGGACCTGCGCCGTGCGGCCCGCCTTGACGACGACCTTGCCGGCCTTCTTCTCGGAACCCGCCTTCCACGCATACGCGATGGTGCGGTCGTGGCGATCGTCATTGACGAAGAAAAGCGACTTCTCGACCTTCTCGCCCGGGAGATACGCGTCGTTCACCGTCGTGAACTCGCGCCCTGGACCGGCAATCCAGCCGATAAGGTCGGCGTAGTTCTTGACGATGACTTCGCCCGTCTTCGCGGGGACCATTCCGCCGACGTTGAGGATTCCGCGCGTGTAGTCGCTCTTCACAGCGCCGAAGTCCTTGATGCCGGCGAACGCGTCCGGACGCGCCTTCCTGTCGCGCGAACCCTCTGGCCACTTGAAGTGCGTCGTCGTCATGTCCCACGGAAGGATCATGGTGATGCCGCGCGCGCGCATGTCGCGGATGTTCCGCGAGAGGTACGCCGACATCACCTTCTTCATGTCCTCCTCGTTCGTGGTCACGCCGTCCCACGCGCCGTAGTAGACGTCCTTGTTGCCCTTGCAGTGGTACTCGATGAGTTCGCGCGCGCGGTTCTTGAGCGGATTCTGGCGGAACGCCTCCTCACCGAGGACGGCGGCGTTGTACTCGTCGATGAACACCCACTTGCAGCCGCCCCACGAGCTCCAGATGTTGCGGCCCCTGTCCTCGCCGCGGTAGCTCGACCACGACGCGATGTGCGGCGCGCCCCATTCGACGATGAACATCGGCATGACGCCCTTCTCCTCCCACGTCTCGAGCCAGTCGCTGCGCTCCTGGATCGGCGCCCAGTCGAGATAGCAGTTGAGCGTGTAGAAGCTGCCGTTCCGGCCCGACTCGTGGTGGTACATCGGGCGCCCAGGGTCGACCTCCGCGAGGAGTTTGTCAACCTCCTTCGAGTTCTCGCGGAAGCGCTGGCGCCAGTTGACGATGCCGGAGGGAACGTCCGCCTCGAGGCCCGTCATGATCTCCGGGTTCTGGTCGGATTCGTATCCCGTCTGGTTGTGCGTGGACGACCAGAGGATGAGGCCCGGAATGTTCTGCAGCATCTTGACCTCGTAGCGCACGAGATTCTCGTAGGCGCCCTTGAGCTGCCAGTCGAGCGGCTTGTCCGGCGGCGCGTACTCGCACGGATGCGGAAGCCCCATAACAGCGAGCATGCCGACCTTCGACGCGGCGCGGAGCGAGAACTCGAAGTCCGCGTTGCCGCCTTCGGCGAAGCCGTAGGTTCCGTCGATCTCGGCGTTGAAGCCGTGGCGGCGCATACGGCGGAACGCCTCCTCCGCCTCTTCGTTGGAGACGGCAGACGCCGCGTTCATGCCGGAATACTCGGGACGCAGGTGGATCGGCTTCCCGTTCAGAAGGAGGTCCCTGCCCTTCACCGTCACCTCGCGGTAGCCGAACTCCTCGCCGTAGAGCTCGTCAACCGCCTTGCCGTCCTTGAGGAGCGACACGCGCACGGTGTAGACGTTTTCGGGGCAATCGACGTCCCAGACCTTTGCGTCCTTCCATTCGCCGCCGAAGACCTTGCGCTGGCCAGCCGCGGCGGTGAACGGCGCGGACTTGAACGACTTCACTTTCTTCCCGCCTTCGAAGATGTCTGCGACAGCCGTCGCGCCGAGGGAACCCTCGCCCGCGAAGCCGATCGAGAACTCGATCTTGCCGTCCGCGACCTTAGAACGGACCTGGACGTCGTCGAGTCTGAGGCCCGTCGGTTCCGCCGCGATGTAGACATCTCCGTTGAGCCCCTTGTTGGCGAGCGCCTTCTTCGTCACGGTGCGCGCCTGGTCAGGCGCGTCGAACACCTGCACGAGCTTTTCGGGGAGCTTCGCAGAGGTGAGGAGCGCGATCTCGTGGCGGCCGGGCGCGAGCGAGGACGTCAGGTCGACCTCTCCGCCCGGGAAGAACACCTCGCCGGACTTCTTGCCGTCGACATACACGAGCACGGCGGATGGAACCCACCTGAAGCCGAGGACGACGCGCCGCCCGCGCCATGCGTCGGGAACATCAACGGTACGCGCGTACCACGCGCTCGTGATCTCCTTGAACGCCGAACCGAAGACGTCCGCGCCCTTTTCGTCGTATACCGCCATGCCGTCGCGCGCGCGGCCGGGACTGTCGGGCCACTTGCCGGGGACCTTGAAGAAGTTGCGCATGTCCGCGGTCTTCGGCGCGGACGAGACGTCGGCCGCCTCGTTGTCCACCTTGAACGCCCAGAGTCCGTTGAGCGAGATGCGGTCGCGGCAGGCCGTCTTCTCGCGCCCCGCGTCCGCAACCGACCACATCGCGTCGCGCGTCGGGAAGCCAGCAGGCGGCAAACCCGGCTCCGCAAAGGCGAATCCCGACGAAAAAAGCGCAACGGCCGCAGATGCGACAACCCTAAATGACAATGAACTCATTGGCACTTCCTTTTCCATGGAAACATCTTTACAAGTGTTGAAGATATTATAACAGAATAACCTTACTTTTTTTCGAGAAAAAACCTTTGCTTTTTCGCAGGAGAATCAGGTATAATGACATTTGATGAACTCAAACAAGACATTTAACGTGCTAGTCCTGTTCTCGCAGACGACAAAGGCAAGCAACGACGCCCTTGCCGGCATTCTACGATACGCATCAACCCGCGGAGACTGGCGCCTGTGGCTCTTCGACCCCCTCTCGGACAAATACTGCGGAAGCGTCCTCCCGCCGCAGCGCGCAGACGGGATCATATCAGGCGAGTCGATATCGCTGCTGCCGGAGTCCGTGCTGCCCGGCCTCAGGCGGGCGGTGGTCACCGTCTCGGGCGAGAACCTGCGCAGCGGCTCGTCGTCGGTGCTGTGCAACCACAGCGAAGTCTCGGCGGCGGCAGCACGCTTTTTCCTTAAGCGAGGCTTCGCGCATTTCGCGTTTGTGGAGTCGCCGAAGCGCGAGACCTTCTCTCGGGATCGCCTCGACGCCTTCGCCGCCGCCGTACGCGGAAAGGGCCGGACCTTCTCGCACGCCGCAGTGAACGAACCCGGCTTCGCCGCATGGCTGAAGCAGCTTCCGAAGCCCTGCGCCGTTTTCGCCGCGAACGACCGCTTCGCAATGACGACGTCGGACCACTGCCGCACCATCGGAATACATGTTCCGGACGAAATCGCCATACTTGGTGTGGACGACGAGGAGATGGTATGCAACTTCACGTCGCCGACGCTCTCGAGCATCCGCCCCGCCTTCGAGCTCGGCGGATACACGGCCGCCAAGACGCTTGACGAGATAATGCGCGGAACGCTGCGCAGAACCGTCCATCTCCAGTACGGCGTTGACGGAATCGTCGAACGCGCCTCGACCGCGGTCTCGGCGGCAGGAATCTCCTCGCCGGCGGCAGTCGAGGAATTCATCCGCCTTCACGCAACAGCGAACATCTCGACGAACGACGCGGCGCGTGCCGCCGGAGGCGACATAGCCCGAATCAAGAGGGCCTACCGCGCCACCTACGGCTACTCCATATGCCGTGGAATCCAGGAAGCGCGGCTCAGGGAGGTCCAGAGGCTCCTCAGGCGCACACAGATGCCCATCGACGGCATCGCGGAGATGTGCGGCTTCGGCAACGGACTATACCTCAAGACGCTTTTCAGGAGCCGCTTCGGAATGACGATGCGCGACTACCGGAAGGCGGCCGTGCGCCCCGATGCGCCTACACCATCTCTTCCTTGAGCTTGGCGACGACGGAATCGGGATCCTGCGACTTCGTGATGAGCTCCTCGTAGGAGATGAGCCCCTGCTTGTAGAGGTTCGTGAGGGACGCGTCGAGCGTCATCATGCCGAACTTCGCGCCTGTCTGCAGGTCGGACTTGATCATGTTCGTCTTGTTGTCGCGGATTCTCGAGCGGATGGCGTCGGTCGAGGTCATGATCTCGAACGCGGCGACACGCCCATGGACCTCGCCGTTCTCGTCGAGCTTCGGAAGAAGTATCTGCGAGATCACGGCCTGAAGACCTGCGGCGAGCTGCGTCCTCACCTGCTCCTGCTGGTTTGTCGGGAACGCGTCGACGATACGGTCGATCGTCTCGGCGGCGCCGGTCGTGTGCAGGGTTCCGAAGACGAGGTGGCCCGTTTCTGCGGCGGTGATGGCGGCGGCGATCGTCTCGAGGTCGCGCATTTCGCCGACGAGAATCACGTCGGGGTCCTGGCGGAGCGCGCGGCGGATCGCCTCGGCGAAGCTCGGCACGTCGTCGCCGACTTCGCGCTGGGTGATGAGCGACTTCGCGGACGTGTGGTAGAATTCGATCGGGTCCTCGATCGTGATTATGTGGACGCCGCGCTCGTGGTTGATGACGTTCAGCATCGAGGCGAGCGTCGTAGACTTGCCGGAGCCGGTCGGGCCCGTAACGAGGATGAGGCCGCGCGGCTTGAAGAGGAGCTCCTTGACGGTCGGCG
>CACYNF010000057.1 GCA_902775595.1 uncultured bacterium
TATAGGTTTAACGTACATGAAAGGGAAAGCCATGAAAAAACTCGTCACAATCGCAATCGCCGCGCTTGCGGGACACCTTCTCGCCGGAACCTATACATGGACCGGCAACGCCAACGACGGACTTTGGTACACTGCTGGTAACTGGAACTATAATGGTGAACCAGCCGAATCATCGCCAGGTTCTTCGCCGGCACACGATGTCGTGATCGACGGAAACGATGTAGTGGTGGCATATGTCCCCCAGGGCGATTTCTCTCCGCAGGCCGGAGTGACCATCACGGTTTCGAACGGGGCGAAGCTCGTGCAAGAAACTAGCGGTAATTGGGTTGGTTTCCAATCTGGAGCAGAATTGATCCTCGACGGTGGCACGTACGATGGCGGACCTTCGTGGAATTTCCAGCTAAACGACGGGAAACTGACTATTCGCAATGGTGGTGAATTTAAATATACGGCAGGCGGACTCTCTCGTTCTTCGGGCTCTGTAATCACTCTTGAGTCTGGGACGATGGTTCTAGGAGGAAACGTCACACTCTATCCTTCCGACACGCTCGGACGCGGTTCTCTGGCTACGACGGGAGAGACCACCATCACCGGCAATATGACATTCGACGGCTTCAGTCTTTCCTGCTCAACGTTCACGCCACAAAACGATCCTACGATTACCCTCAAGGAAGGAAGCCTTTCAACCCGGAGGACTGCTGACGCCAGCGACTCCGGCTTTTGGGGCGGTTGCACGGTCGATATCATCGTCGGCAAAGTTGCGTCTTTCTCCGCTCTTGTCCATGATGATAAAACGGCCTACGACGACACTTATAGGACATTCAGATTCAAATACAACGGCAACTCGCTGACGGAGTCTCAGTTCAACGAGATTTTCACGACAACGACTTCGGTGGACGGAGATTGGACGCGCTACACGATTTCAACGGAAGAAGTCGCCGGCGCTCCTGCAATCGCCTCGCATTCGGCATCCTATTCGGAATACACGCTGGCATTCGCTGCCGAACTGGAGAGTTCATCTGCTGCAGACACAGTCTTGACTCTCTACTACGACACCTCCGACCACGAACACAACACGTCCTTCGGATGGCCGAACGTCGTGCCGCTCGTCCTGGACTCATCCGACGGACTCTTCAAAGCGACGGTTACCGTGCCTGACGAAGCCCTGTATTACTATCTAATCGGCGCCTCCAGCGAATCCGCAGGCCAGACGGTATGGGTGGCCGACACGGTCATCGCGGCAGACATGCCGACAGATTCAAATGTCTGGTTGGGAAATACAAGCGACATGACTGTAGCCTCCAACTGGTCGAAGAATGTAGTCCCAGGTGCGAATGATATTGTTGAAGTCAACCGATTCTTCTCGAAAGGAGACCACATTGACTGGGATGTCTCCGCTGTTCCCGCCGTGGCGGGATGGCGTCAGGACTACTCGACTACCGTGACTTTCAACTCGACGACGGAAACACCTTTCACTGTTGCGGGCGATGTCAATCTTCTTGGTGGCACCTGGACTCACCAAGGACCTGCAGCCGAGCCTTCACACTGCGTAAATGTTCGGGTTGCCGGCAATCTTACAATCTCAGCGGACGCCAAAATCGCGGCCAACCAGAAGGGCTATCACCGCGCAGGACCCGGCCGGTCCGTCAACTACGGCACGATGGAGGATGGTGTCGACGATAACGACAATCCAATAACCAGGCAGCTCTGGACTGGTGGTTCCTATGCTGGTGACGCCGGACATCCGACTTACACAGGTTCGTTCGTTTCATACGGCTCAATCCTCAATCCGCTCGACTGGGGCTCCGCCGGAAAAGGCGATACCGACGAGAAGGGATATTCCGGTGGCGGACTCATCGTCCTTTCGGTCGGTGGCGTACTTACCGTCAACGGCAATATCGAGGCAAATGGATTCGGGTGGAATCTTGATGACTTCGCGGGATCCTCGGGTGGAACAATCAATGTGACGGCCGGCACAATCGCAGGCAACGGCATGATTACGGCGAACGGAGGCAACTGCAACTGCGGCCCTGGAGGTGGCGGTCGCATCCGTGTCGCACTGACGGGTGAGAATGCTACATTCGCCAATTTTGGCGCCCCCGACCATATCGTCGCCAATTCAGGTACGCTTGAGCCGACTGCTGACCAGACGCTGAAACGCGACACTATGATTGGTGCGGCCGGTACGATCACTCTTGTTTCAGGAGGGGAGATCAAGGTGATTGTTGCAGACACCTGCTCCACTCGTCGAGAGCCGACGACTGAGACGCTTATGTCCGCCACCCATCTCCCGGCGATGCAGAACGGCGACAGCATGCCGGAACTGAAGCACACGAAGTGGGAGCTTTCGGGACATGGTGCAATTCGCCTGACGAGGGATGTTCAGATCGCCTCGCTCAGTCTCGCGGCGGCGGATGGCACGCAGATGATTTATACTGACGGGCACAACTTGAAGACGGCTGTGCTTTATATCAACGGTACGCGGATGCGCGGCACATACACCAAGACCTCCAGCTGGGTGGACGGCGAAGGTTCTGTAACCGTCGGCGGGAGCGGTTTCGCGGTCTTCGTCAGGTAAGGGTCGACATGAAGCGTTTTTTTGCAGCTGTCGCGGCGTTTTCGGCTGCGGCTATTTCCCCCCTTGTCGCCGCTGATGGCGCACGCTGGATCTGGTATCCGGGCGACTACGGGATATGGTGGGGCAACGAGCTCCAAAGCGAGAGGCTCCAGTGGGGCTCGCGCCTTACTCCGTTCTGGCCGCTCTATGAACCGCATTCGCGCGTGCTGTTCCGCAGGGACGTGAAGCTTGACGCAGACGAGCCGCTCGAGGTCCGCTGCGACGGAAACGCCGCGGTCTGCTGGTGGGACGACAAAGGCGGCTACACCGAGAGTTCGGCGCTTCTCGGAAAGTTCGTCCTTCCGAAGAACGCGACCTCGATCGAGATCAAGATCCACAACAACGTGCGCCCGCCGTCCGTATGGGTCAGGGGCCCCCACCTCGTCTCCGACTCGTCGTGGAACGTCGGATGGACGACGACGTGGGACAAGTCGGAGGATGTTCCGTGCGACTCGTCGTCGCGCTTCGTCGACCCCGAGACCCCTCCGGGCCTCGCGAAGCTTCCGACGAGCGAAAAGAAGCCCGTGTGGTGCCGTCCGATAGACGGCGTGGAGGGCTCGGTTGCGGCGGACTTTGGCGAGGAGACGTACGGATACGTCAGATTCCTCGACGTGAAGGGGCGCGGCGCGGTGAAGGTGATCTACGCAGAGAGCGAGGCGGAGCTGAAGGCCGTCGAGCTCGCGAACACGAAGGGCGGCGCACTTGACGGATGGGAGATGCTCGAGCTTTCTGAGACGAAGGAGTACCGGCGCGAAATCGCGCACGGATTCCGCTACGTCGGCGTGGTGCGCGCGAGCGGCGACGTCACGATCGGCGCAATCGCGATGGACTTCGAGACGAAGGGGATGCCTGTGCGCGGGTCGTTCCGGTGCAGCGACGAGGAGCTCAACCGCATCTGGGACGTGTCGGTGCACACGCTCGACCTCACGTGCCGCGAGGTGTTCATCGAGGGCGTGAAGCGCGACCACTGGGTGTGGAGCGGAGACGCGGTGCAGAGCTTCCTGATGAACTACTACGTGTTCGGAGACTACGACGGATGCCGCGACACGCTCTGGACGCTGCGCGGGAAGGATCCGGTGAAGTGCCACCTGAACCGCATCATGGACTACACCTTCTACTGGTTCGACGCCGTGGAGAAGTACCGCCTGTACTCCGGCGATCCGAATTTCGCGCGCCAGGTGTATCCGCGCATGAAGTCGCTCATGGACTTCGCGCTGTCGCGGCTCGACGGCGAAGGGCGCCCGAGGGACAGGGAGGGCGACTGGATGTTCATCGACTGGGCGCCGAAGACCCTGCCGAACTACGGCGGCGTCACGAGCTTCGAGCAGATGCTCCTCGTCCGCGCGCTCGAGGCGACGGCCGGGGTCGCGCGCGACGTTGGCGCGAAGGAAGACGCGGCGGCATATCTCGAACGCGCGGGGAAGCTGCGTACGGAAATCGTGCCGCGCTACTGGAATGCGGAGAAGGGCGCACTGATGCACATGATATACAACGACGGACGCGTCGAGCCGATGGTGACGAGGTATCCGAACATGTTCGGGCTCTTCTACGGCTACTTCGACGAGGCGCAGAAGGCGAGCGTCGTTAAGAACGTGATGCTGAACGACGGCGTGATGAGGATACAGACGCCGTACATGCGCTTCTACGAGCTCGAGGCGCTCTGCTCGCTCGGGATGCAGAAGGAGGTACTGAAGGAGATGAAGTCGTACTGGGGCGGAATGCTCAGGCTCGGCGCGACAAGCTTCTGGGAGCTGTACAATCCGGACGAGAAGGGCGACGCGCACTATGCGATGTACGGACGCCGCTTCGGGAAGTCGCTCTGCCACGCCTGGGGCGCGAGTCCTGTCTATCTGCTCGGCAGGTATTACCTCGGGGTGGAGCCGACGGCTCCCGGCTTCGCGGAATATGTCGTGAAGCCAGATCTCGGCGGACTCGAATGGATGGAGGGGGATGTGCCCACGCCATCCGGCAGCATCCATGTGTCGGTGCGCGACGGACGTGTGACCGTGCGCGGCAACCGTGTCGGCAGGGGTGTCCTCCTTTGGAAAGGGGAAACGACGGAGATACCGCCTGAAGGAAGTGCAAGCCTATGAAGACGCGTTTTTTGACAGCTGTCGCGGCTTTTTCGGCTGCGGCCTGGGCGGGGTATGCACAGGAGATACTGCGCGAGGGTGATGCGAGCTACGCCTCGTACACCCCGTGGAGCAAGGCGCGGACGTTCGGCGCGGACGGGAAGGTCGTGCGCCGCGGAGACCAGAGCCGCATCATGCAGAACCGCCCGATCTACCTCGTCGACAAGAAATCGTTTCCCCTCCCGACGAACGACTGGTGGACGGACGCGCTCGTGAGCCGCTGGACCGGCAATCTCTGGAGCTATCCCGCCAAGGTCGTAATCGGCGCGTCAGGCGTGCGCGTCGCGTTCCCGACGTACTGGATCGACAACGGCACCGAGGTCGAGGAGCGCAGCGCTGTCGTCGTTGGCGCGAAGGGCGCGTTCAATCCGGATGCGACGCTCGTGGAAAGCTGGCACGACTGGGACGTCGAGATGGTTCTGCGCGACGGCGCGAAGAGCATGCGCACCACGCTCGTCCACGGCTCTCCGTTCACGTGGGTCGAGTATTCCGGCGTCAAGGTTGCGGTGGCTCCTGAGAACGATCCGGGCGAAGTCGTCGAGAAAACCGCGGGCGGCTATGTCCTAAAGGTCGGAGACGACTATTACGGCGTGTGGGAGGACGGACGCTCCTACGTTGTGATCGGGCTTCTCCCTTCGCGCGCCGACTTCTCCCGTCTCGCTCCCTACGCAACGGCAATCATTCGCTCAACGCGTGTCGACTGGAAGTACGACGAGAAGACGGCAGAGCTGACCACGACCTGGAACGTCAAGACGGAAGACCTGACTGGGAAGGCGAAGAATCCCATTGCGCTCCAGGGCTTTCAGCCGCACCATCTCCGAAGGACGAGGCCGCAGTTCAAGACGATGGACGGGATCTCGTGGCTCACGCCGCGCGGCGAGCAGCGCATCGCAGCCGGCAACTCGCTCTCAATAGTCTACTACTTTCCCGGCCTGCTGCCATGCTGGGCCGCACCGCGCGAGGGGGACTCCGCGGCCTCTCCGTACCGCGCCGATCTCTTTCGCCGTCTGCTCGCCGACTACGCGGCGCGCGGCAATTTCGGCGGCGACACGTACTGGGGCGGGAAGGGGCTTTTCCAGATGGCCGGCGCGATGATGGCCGCGCGCGAAATCGGCGATGCGGCGACTTTCGTGAAGGCGCGCGAAAGGCTCCGCGCCCAGTTCGAGGATTGGCTCACGTGGACTCCCGGGGAGGACAAGTTCTACTTCTCCTACATCCCGCGCTGGGGCGGACTCGTCGGGGAGAACACGAGCTACGACTCAGACGCGTTCAACGACCACCATTTCCACTATGGCTACTTCACGTGGTCCGGCGCGCTGCTCTGCCTTGTCGACGAAGACTTCAAGGCCCGCTTCGGCGGGATGCTTAAGCTCATCGCGAAGGACTATGCGAACTGGGACCGCACAGACAAGCGCTTTCCGCTCTTTCGCACGTTCGACCCTTGGGCGGGCCATTCGTTCGCCGGCGGGATCGGCGACGGCGCGGGCAATGGACAGGAATCCTCGAGCGAGGCAATGCAGGGCTGGGGCGGACTCTACCTCCTCGGGCTCGCACTTGGAGACGACGATATGCGCGACGCCGGCATCTTCGGCTATGTAAGCGAGGCGCGCGGTACGGCGGAATACTGGTTCGACCGCGACAGGAAGAACATCGACTACACGAAGTACACGAAGCCCTACAACTCCAACCTCACTTGCCACGGCGTCGGCTGGTGGACTTACTTCAGCGGCGACCCCGTGTGGATGCATTCGATACAGTGGCTTCCAAACTCGCCTGCACTCGACTACCTGAGCGAAGACCTCAAGTTCGCGAAATGGGACTACGACACGATGTGGCGCACGAAGCACGTTTCCGGATGGGACGGGGAGCTCGGCAACGCCTCTCTCGGAAATGTCGTGCTCAGCTATCTCCAGCGCAGCGACCCAGAGCAGGCTGCGGCGATATTCGACAAGCTCGAGCGCGAAGGGCGCGGCGTCGTGAAGAACGCCGATACGGGACATCTCACCTACTGGGCTACGCACAGCCACCTTTCGTGGGGTGAGCTCGACTTCTCCGTTCGCGCCGACTTCCCGGCTGCGCGCGCTTTCGTGAAGAACGGCAAGCGCACATACATGGCGTGGAACGCCGGAAAGGCGCCGCGCAAGGTAAGATTCTTTGACGCGAAGGGCGCGACTTTGTTTACGCTCGACGCTGTGCCTGGAGTGCTTTCTGTAAGCGGCCGCGCACGCCAGTCGGTTCTGTCGCTTCCGGCATGGGACGCGGCAGCCGTTCCAAAGAAGAACGTGTCCGCTCCTGCGCCAGAGGAGAAGCTTGAGGTCGTGTCGTTCTCTCTTGGCCCCAAGTCGGTCGAGCTTGCCGTCGGACACAGCTTCAAGCTGACTCCGTCCGCAAAAGACCAGTTCGGCGGCGCTATGCCGGTGAAGGGCGTGAAGCTCGTTCGCAAGCCCGCGTTCTGCTCGCTCAAGAAGGGCGGTCTTCTTGTTGCCGATTCTGCCGGGGAGGGCGAGCTTACGATTTCGCTTGGCGGCAAGGAGGCGACGATGCGTGTTTCCGCAAAGCCTCTGTCCGAGATCGATCTCGCGCGGGGCCGCGCCGCAAGGGCGTCCTCTCAGGAGAACGCGGGGCTTGGCGCGGAAAATGCAGTCGATGGAGACCCTAAGACGCGCTGGGGAAGTGCGCACAAGGACGGAGAGTGGATCGAGGTAGATCTCGGCGATGTCTACACGGTGACACGTGCGGTTCTTGTGTGGGAGAACGCCCGCGCAACGGACTACGACATAGCGGTGAGCGCGGACGGCGAAAAATGGACGACGGCGGCAAGTGTGCGCGGCGGGAAGGGCGGAACCGAGACCGTCGAGCTTAAGCCCTCCGCCGCGAGAAAGCTCCGCGTCAAGGGACTCCGCCGCAACACGGGCTACGGCATTTCCCTCTTTTCCCTTTCCGTATACGGCTCGCAAGACAAACCTGACAAAAAATGACAACCACCATGCTGCTTTTTTCCGCCGCTCTCGCGGCAACTCCGTCGCAGGCTTCCGCGCTGGGGCCGAATGTGCGCGTCTTCTCCCCGGACGACGACATGAAGAAAGTCGCCGAGACGGTCGAGACGGTCTTTAAGCGACAGCGTCACCGCCAGTTCGGGCCTGAGCGACAGGCGTTCCTCTTCCTTCCCGGCGACTACACGAAGGCGGGCACGCTCAACGTCGGCTACTATACGCAGATACTCGGCCTCGGCCGCTCTCCGCGCGACGTGAAGCTCTCTAACGTGAAGACGCCCGCAGCGCTCGACAAGAACAACGCGACATGCAATTTCTGGGTCGGCATAGAGAATGTCGAGATCGTTGACACCGACAACAACGCCGATCCCTTCTTCAACTTTCAGTGGGCCGTCTCGCAGGCGGCTCCAGCGCGGCGACTCTATGTCTCGCGCAAGGCCGTCTTCGACTGGTTCTACGGCTGGGCGTCGGGCGGTTTCGTCGCAGACTGCGTGTTCGAGAAACAGGCTGGCTCCTACTCGCAGCAGCAGTACTTCTACCGCAACAACATGTTCGGCGACGGGATATACGGCATCAACTGGAACCAGGTCGTCGTCGGTTGTGCGGGCGATTTCGCCGCGAAGAGCAAGGACGGCGGCAAGCTCCTCGCCAAGTGTGTGCCGACGTCCGTGAAGGGCATCTCGTCCAACTGGGGGAAAGGCGGCTGCACGACCATCGTCGACGAGACGCCTGTTGTCCGCGAGAAGCCATTTCTGTTTGTCGACGGCGGGAAGTTCAAGGTGTTCGTGCCGGCGATTCGCCGCGGAGCGAAGGGCATCAGCTGGGGCGAGGGGTGCGCCAACGGCGGAATGGGCGAGGGGAAGATACTCGACCTTGCGCGCGACTTCCATGTGGCGAAGGAAGGCAAGGACACAGCGAAGACGATAAACGCCGCGCTTGCCGCAGGAAAGAACGTCCTCTTCACTCCTGGCATCTACCGCGTCGCCGAACCCATAAAGGTGACGAAGCCAGGCACAATCGTCCTTGGCATTGGCGAGGCGACGATTGTTCCTGAGAACGGCGATGCGGCGCTTAAATGCGCGGACGCTGACGGAATCGTGATCGCGGGGCTCGTCTTCGATGCGGAGCGTGCGTCGAAGCGCTTTGTCGTCGTTGGGGTGAAGAAGTCCGAACGGCGTCATGTCGACGATCCGATCTTCCTCGTCGATCTCGTCTACCGCGTAGGCGGGACTGGCAAACCCGGCAAGACGGATGTCTGCCTCGAGGTCAATGCGAACGACGTCGTCGTTGACCACACGTGGATATGGCGCGCAGATCATGGAGACCACACCGGCTGGACGGCCAACACGTCGAAAAACGGGATTGTCGTGAACGGCGACGGCGTGTCATGCTATGGGCTTTTCGTCGAGCACTTCCAGGAGCATGACGTCCTCTGGAACGGCGAGGACGGACGCGTCTTCTTCCTGCAGAACGAGAAATGCTACGATCCGCCGGGTAATGCGACATGGATGTCGCACGGTGGGAAGAAGAAGGGATATGCGGCCTACAAGGTCTCGGACGGAGTGAAGCGCCACTACGCGGTCGGACTTGGCGTCTACGACGTTTTCATCAACACTAACGGGAACAGCGTCTTCCTCGACGATGCGGTCGAGGTTCCCGATTCGCCCGGCGTTGTGATCGAGAACGCCTGCACCGTCGAGATCGCGAATGGAGACGGACCGCTCGTCGGCATCAACGCAATCGTCAACGGCCAGGGCCACGCCATCAAGACCGGGAAGGGCTCTGGCGGCGGCTATGCCATCCAGCGCGTCTACCGCTATTCGAACGGCAAGGCCGACATCGCTTCCGACTGGTACAAGTCGCATCATTGACGCACCCCTGCCCCAGCTTGATGCGCATTGCGCAGAAAACTGAGGTTTGCTATACTATCCGCCAATCCGTTAAACGGTGATTTTTCAAGTCAAGGGTGTGAAGATGAAGATACTTGTAGTAGGAAGCGGCGGACGCGAGCACGCGATTGCATGGCGGCTTGCACAGGACAAAGAGGGGCATGAACTATACTGCGCCCCGGGTAACGCCGGAACCGCGGCTGTCGCGACGAACGTGGCGATTGCGGCCGACGACATCGAGGGCATTGCGGCGTGGGCGACCGTAAACCACCCCGATCTCGTCGTCGTGGGCCCTGAGGCACCGCTCGTCAAGGGGCTTGTGGATGCGCTCCAGGGCGTAGGCGTCACGGCGTTCGGGCCCGTCGCGGCGGGCGCGCGCATGGAGGGCTCGAAGCGCTTTGCGAAGGAAGTCATGGACGCCGCGGGTGTTCCGACCGGCAAGGCCGAGGTGTTCACCGACGCTGCTGCGGCGAAGGCGGCGCTTCCGTCGTTCGGGCTCCCAGTCGTCATCAAGGCCGACGGACTCGCGGCAGGCAAGGGCGTGATCGTCGCGGAGACGACGGAGGACGCGGAGTCCGCAATCGACGACATGCTCGTCGGCAACAAGTTTGGCGCAGCCGGCGCGGAAGTGCTGATCGAGGAGTTTCTCCACGGCGAGGAATGTTCGATCCTCGCGCTTGTCGACGGCGAGAACGCCGTTCTTCTGCCGTCGTCGCAGGACCATAAGCGCGTGTTCGACGGCGACAAGGGCCCGAACACTGGCGGAATGGGCGCGTACAGCCCCGCTCCGGTCGTGACTGCCGACAAGCTCCCCGAAATCAAGGAGAAGATCATTCTCCCTGTAGTGCGCGAGCTCACGAAGCGCGGCATCACCTACCGAGGTGTCCTCTACGCGGGTCTCATGGTCAACGATGCGAACTCCAATCCGCACGGGCCTCTTGCGAAGAGCGGCTCGACGGTAAACGTCGTCGAGTTCAACGCGCGCTTCGGCGACCCAGAGACCGAGGCGGTTCTGCCGCGGCTCGGCGGCAGTTTCGCAACGGCGCTTCTCCACGCGGCAAAGGGCTGCCTCAAAGACGAGGATGTAGTGGTGAAGGACGAGTCGGCGGCTACCGTGATCATCGCATCCGGCGGATATCCCGGCCCGTACGAAAAGGGCAAGGCGATTTCAGGCCTCGGCGAGGCGGCTGCGGCTGGCGCAATCGTGTTCCACTGCGGAACGAAGACGGCTGACGGGAAGATCCTCACCTCCGGCGGTCGCGTCCTGAGCGTGACGGGCATGGGCGCGACGCTGCGCGAAGCGGTCGACAGGGCGTATGCCGGCGTCGGGAAGATCGCCTTCGACAAGATGTTCTACCGCAAGGACATAGCGCACCGCGCCTTTGACCGCGGCTGATTGTTGCAATGCTTGCGCACTTTCTCGAATTCATGATGCTCGCCCTCTTCGGGGTGTCGTGGCCGTTTGCGATAGCGAAGACCTACAGGGCGAAGCGTGTCGATGGGAAGAGCCCGCTTTTCGAGATAATCGTAATCGTCGGCTATCTCTGCGGCATTGCGAGTCATCTCGTTAGCGGCGAGGGCAGGTGGGTGATCGGCATATATGCGCTGGACATATTGCTCGTCTCCACCGATCTTGCGCTCTACTGCTGGTATTCCGTAAGAAACAGGCGTGCGGCAGACGGAGGCGAGGGATGAGGGTCGTCTCCCTCGCGAGCGGCAGCGCAGGAAACGCGTATTGCGTCGAGTCGGACGGCTCGGTCCTTCTCATAGACTGCGGCCTCAGCTGCCGCGAGCTTTTGAAGCGCAGCCGCGCTGCGGGGATTGACCTCGGCTCTGTTGTCGCTGCGGTGTTCACTCATAGCCACGACGACCATATAAAGGGAGTTGCGAAGTTCCACGACTGCTTTCCCGAGGCGGGCCTCTTTGCAAATGCGATGACGGCCGATTCAATTGCCGCGTCTGCAGGCGTAGACGAAATGGACTTCTCAATCTTCGAGAACGGGCAGGACTTCGAGGTCGGGCCTTTCGACATCAAGCCGTTTGCGATTCCGCACGACACGAGCGACCCCGTCGGCTTTCTCGTCTCGGACGGCGAATGCAGGTACTTCCACGCGACCGACATAGGCACGCCCCTCGAGTCGATAGGGGCGAATCTCTCCGAGGCGGACATAGCGACGCTCGAGTCGAACCACGACGCTGTTCTCCTGCGCAGGAGCGGCCGCCATCCAAGCTTGATCCAGCGTATCGCGGGCCCGCGCGGGCATCTCTCGAACGACCAGGCATGCGAGCTCGTTCGTCGCTTCGCATCACCGCGCCTGAGGAAACTCGCGCTCGCGCACCTCTCGCGCGACTGCAACGTGCCGCATGTCGCCGAGGGCGCGATGCGAACTACTCTTTGCGAAATCGGGCGCACGGACATAGACCTCAAGGTTCTCTGCCAAGATGAAATCGTCGAGATATAGCGGGTTGTGGCTTGTGGTTGCCGCGACGTGTCTTGCCGGTTGCGGGCGGCAGCAGATCGAGCGCGTCGAATGGCCCGTCATGGGGACGATCGCGGCGGTGCAGGCGCGAGGTTTTACTTCGCCGGAAAAGGAGGCCTTGTGGGTGCGCGGCTTGGGTCATCCGGTTTTCGGAATCGTCGAGCTCAATTTGAACGCGCACGAACCGAAGTCCGAGCTGTCCCGGCTTGCGGCTTGTTCCGATGAAAAGGTCTGCGAGTCCTGCAATAGCGACATGCGTCCTTGCTACGAGGCGGCCTTTACACTTCAAAAAGCTTCGGGTGATGCGTTCAACCCGCGTTGGCGTGGAACGAACACTCTTGATCTTGGCGCGATCGCGAAGGGGTTTGCCGTGGACAGGCTGGAGTCGACGCTGAAGACCGTGCGTCCTGTTCGCACGGACTGCCTAATTGACCTTGGCGGCAATCTTAAGGCGTTGCGCGGCTGTTGGCGCACAGGCGTTCGCGATCCATTCGGCGACGGATTTGCCGCGGTCGTCGAACTTCGCGAGGGCGAGGCGCTTGCGACGAGCGCGACGTACTACCGCGGCAGCCACATCTACGACGGGCGGACGGGGATCGCCGTCTCCAACGGCGTCGCGTCGGTGACGGTCTTGTGCAGTTCCGCGATGTGGGCAGACGGTCTTTCCACGACGCTCTTCGTGCTTGGCCCGGAAGAAGGAAAGAAGTTCCTCGACGAGAAGTTGAAGCTTCTCGTCGGCGACATGGCAGTTTCCGCGCTGTGGATAATGGACGGCGGAAGGCAAGAGATTTACGGCAATGCTAGATTTCAAGGGAATTAGCGTCCACTACGGACATCAGGACGTCCTGACGAATGTGACGTTCCGCGTAAACGCGGGCGATCGCGTCGGCGTCGTCGGGCCGAACGGTTCGGGGAAGTCCACGCTTTTCAAGATCGTCCTCGGCGAAATGTCGACGGACTCGGGCGAGCTCATAATCGAAGGGAGCCCGCGCATCGGCTTCACGCGGCAGAATCCCGCGCCAGACACGCCTGACGAGACGCTGCTCGAATACTCGCTGCGCGGGATCCCCGGTCTTTCCGAGATGGAGGCCGAGATGGCCGAGCTCGAATCAGATCTTGCAGACCCTGCCAAGATGAAGCGCTACGGCGAGCTGCAGACGAAGTTCGAGCATCTCGGCGGCTACGACATCGAGACTCGCGTGAAAGTCGCGCTCGGCGGCCTCGGTTTTACGACGGAGGAGTTCTCGAAGCCGTTCCAGTCGTTTTCCGGCGGTTGGCGCATGCGCGCGGAACTGTCGCGCGTGCTCGCGTCCAAGCCCGATCTCCTTCTCCTCGACGAGCCGTCCAACTACCTCGACCTCCCCGCCGTCGACTGGCTCCAGAAGTACCTCAAGGCGTATGAGGGAACGCTGATGCTGATCTCCCACGACCGCTATCTCCTGCGTACGCTGACGAACATCACGGTCGAAGTCGATGCCGGCACTGCGACGCGCTACGAGGGCGATCTCGACTGGTACATGAAGGAGCGCGAGGTCAGGTACCAGCACCTGAAGGCCGCCAAGGAGAACCAGGATCACCACCGCGAGCAGCTTCAGCGGTTCGTCGACCGCTTCCGTGCGCAGGCGACGAAGGCCGCGCAGGCGCAGAGCCGCCAGAAGCTCATCGACAAGATCGACGAGGAGAGGATTGTTCTCCCGAAGCGCTACACGCAGTCCGGCCGGCTTCGGCTCGCCGAGCCGCCGCCGAGCGGCATAGAGATGTTCCGTTGCGAAAACCTCGGCTTCAGCTACGACGGCGTAAAGAGGGTCTTCCATGGGCTCGAGTTCAACGTGACGCGCGGCGACAAGGTCGCGCTCATCGGCTACAACGGCCTCGGCAAGACGACGCTTATGCGCATAATGGCGGGGACACGAGAGCCGACCGAGGGCAAGGCCGTCATCGGCCATAATGTCGTTCCAGGGTATCTGAGCCAGGAGTTTGCCGAGACGATACCGCCCGACCTCACCGTCTACCGCAACGCGAAGAACGCATGGGACGCGCATGGGGGAGGGCCAGAGAAGGTCTTCCGCAATCAGCTTGGCGCGTTCGGTTTCGACGAAAACGACGTCGAGAAGCCCGCGGGCGTCCTTTCCGGCGGCGAGAAGATTCGCCTTGCGTTTTTGCGTCTTTTCTTCACGGCTCCGAATCTCCTTCTTCTCGACGAGCCGACGACGCACCTCGACCTCGACGGGCGGCGGCTTCTCGAAGACGCCCTCAAGAAGTACAAGGGGACGATTTTCCTCGTCTCGCATGACATCGACTTCGTCCGCGCCGTAGCGACCTCTGTCCTCGAGATCACTCGAGAGGGGATTCGCCAGTTCCCAGGCGGCTACGACTACTACTGCGAGAAGAAGGCTGCCGAAGCGGCGACGCGCAATGTCTCACACAGAGGCACAGAGACGCAGAAAAATCCTGAGCAGGGCGTAAAGTCCGCGTCGAGCGACCCGGATGCCTCTGGCCAGACGCTCTCCAAGAAGGAGCTGCGCAAGCAGCGCGCTCAGGAGCGCGCGAAGATCGCCCCGAAGCTCAAGGAGCTCAAGAAGCGCGTCGAGGCGGCCGAGAAGAAGATTGACGAACTGCAGAAGGCGCTTGACGAGGCGAGCGCGGAGCTTTTCAACCCGAAGCCCGACACCGACTTCGCGGAGGCGAACAGGAAGGTCCGCACGCTCCAGTTCGAGATAGACCGCTACACCGCCGACTGGGAGGAGGCGGCTACGGAGCTCGAGGCCGTCGAGTCTGGCGGATCGTCGCCCTTGTCCGACGCATGATGTTTTGGTAAAATGTCGGCATACGGCGATGGCCGTGGAAAACACAGGAGGAACGACATATGAAAATCGCGTCTATTGCACTTGCAGCCATGGCCGCCGCGGCCCTTGCCGGTTGCGCAACCGTGAAAAAGCCGGCGTATGACACACTGATCGCCCATCGCGGCGAGTCGAAGGACGCGCCCGAGAACACTCTTCCTGCATACAAACTCGCGGTGGAGCGCGGCTTCGGCTTCGAGTGCGACCTGTATCTTTCGAAGGACGGGCGCGTGTTCACTTTCCACGACCCGAATCTGACGCGCACGACCGGAGGGGCGAACACGAGCAAGTGCTCCGAGGCATCGTGGGAAGAGACGCTCTCGAAGCTCGACGTCGGCAGCTGGGGCAAGTGGAAGGATTCCAAGTTCGCGGGAACGCCTCCTGCGCTTCTTGAAGATGTCCTCGCGCTCGCGAAGAACGGCAGGCGCATCTATCTCGAAATCAAGGCGGGTTCCGAAATCGTGCCTGTCATAAAGGCGATACTTTCGTCGCAGAACAACGCGACACCCGACAATGTGCTGTTCATCTGCTTCAACCAGAGCGTATGCAAGGCCGTGAAGGACATCCTCCCTGAGTACACTGTGTATTGGCTTGTGTGTGCGAAGAAGGACGACGGCGGGGCCTCCCGCCCGATCACGGTCGACGAGGTTGTCGCCTGGGCGCGTGCGGCCGCCGCGGACGGCGTCGACATGCAGTTCGATCCGGATGTCGTGGACGAGGCGTTCGTCGCCGCCGTCAAGAAGGCGGGGCTTTCGTTCCATGTGTGGACGGTCGACGATCTTTCGCACGCGCTCCGCGCCTTTGCCGTCGGCGCCGATACCGTCACTACGAACTGCGCGAAGGATCTCGTGGACGAATACGCCATGCTGTTCGCCCCCGAGCCAGACAACCGCGACGAGTTCTCCGAGCGCACCGTCGACGGCGCGGCCTTCCCGACGCTACCCTGACAATGGCAGAGAAGAAAGATTCCCCGAGGCCGAGCGGCCTCGCGCTGGTTCCTTTCGCCGTTTTCGCGGCGTTCTACGTGGGGCTCTCGCTCTACGCCGACCACCTCGGCTTCGAGATGCCGTGGTACAAGGTGTCGATGCCGGTGGCGTTCGTTGTCGCGTCCGCGGTGTCGCTCATCATCGGCCGCCGCCGCACGCTTGACGAGAAGGTCGAAGTCTACGCGCGCGGCATGGGCGAGCCGAACATAATGATCATGTGCCTCATCTTCATCCTCGCCGGCGCGTTCGCGACGATAGCGAAGGGTTCGGGGGCGGTTGACGCGGCGGTCACGATCGCGCAGTCGCTGGTCCCCGCGAAGCTCATGGTCGCCGGAGTGTTCCTCGTCTCGTGCCTCATATCGCTCGCCATCGGAACATCCTGCGGCACAATCGCCGCGGTGACGCCGATTGCGCTTGGTTTTGCAGGGCCTCTGCAGCTCAGCCCCGCGCTTCTCATGGGGGCGGTCGTCGGAGGCGCGATGTTCGGCGACAACCTCTCGATGATATCAGACACGACGATCGCCGCGACGCGCACGCAGGGAGTGAAGATGAAGGACAAGTTCCTCGCGAACGGCCTCATCGCGTCTCCCGCCGCGCTCGTCGCGCTGTTCCTCTACGCGATGTCGGGTTCGGCGGCCGGAGCGGTCGAGACTCCCGCCGTCACGTGGCAGCACGTGGTGCTCATTCTTCCCTACGTCTTCGTGCTCGCGCTCGCTCTGGCCGGGTTCAACGTGATGGCGCTTCTCTTCTCCGGCACCGTTTTTTCGGCCGTGATCGGCGGGGCGCTCGGGAAATTTGCGTTCTTCGACGCGATGGACCTTCTCGGGAAGGGCACGCTCGGCATGGGCGAGACGCTCATCGTCGCGCTCCTTGCTGGCGGGCTTTTCAGGTCCGTCCAGGCGAACGGAGGAGTCCTGTGGCTCACGGACAGGATCGCGAAGGTGATACGCGGGCCGCGCACCTGCGAGCTTGGGGTCTTTTTCCTTGTCTCCGCGGTCAACTGCTTCACGGCGAACAACACCGTCGCGATCGTGATCGCCGGGCCGATAGCGAAGGAGTGCGCCGACAGGTTCAAGGCCGAGCCGGTGCGAATCGCGTCCATCCTCGATACGGCGTCGTGCGTCGTGCAGGGCCTCATTCCCTACGGCGCGCAGATCCTGATCGCGATGGGCGTCGCGAAGGGGCTCGACATGAGGATCGACTCGCTCGCGCTCCTGAAGTGCCTCTACTACCAGCCGCTTTTGGCGCTTGCGGCGTTCTCCGGCCGCCGCTCGAAATCGCCCATCCCCATCGCGAGCTGAATCTTGCTGTCGGCATTAGCCGGCGCACGGCAATCCTTAAAAGTTGTTTAACAAGTTCTGCCTTTCGCGTCGCAAAGTGCTATAATACCAGCAACAGCGGGAACGTGTGGAATTGTGTGGATTTGGGGCCGGGTATGTCCCAGACGTTTTCCAGCGTTTCTTTACCGGTGAAACATGGACACGGAGATGTTAAATGTGCATTGACAGACATAGTAGAATCGCTTTGGCGCTGGTTGCTTCGGCACTGGCGGTTTATCCGTTCGCATCTGCTTCTTCCGCGACGCTGACTAAGGACAACGCCGAGGTCGTCGTCGCGGCGAATGCCGCGCCGGTCGTGAAATTTGCCGCGGAGGAAATGACCAACTTCCTCGCCCGTGTTTTGGGCGCGCCGATCCCGCTGGTGAATTCCCCAACTGCGTCCCGCGCGTCTATCTTCCTCGGCGACAGCGAATGGTCTCGTGCGGCGGGTGTGGACGTTTCTTCGCTTGTGCGCGACGCATTCGTCATCAAGGCGGACGGAGACCGCGTATATATCGCGGGACGGGACGACCCGAAGACAGATCCGTGGTATGTCCTCGATCACGGAAACTGGAGTCCGGTCCTCTTCGACCGTGCTACGCTCTTCGGCGTCTACGAGTTCCTTGAGCGTTTTGCGGACGTCCGCTTCTATTTTCCCGGCGAGCTCGGCACGATCGTGCCGCGGAAGACTGCGATCGAGGTCTCGGGCGAATGCACCGTGAAGCCTGATTTCACCTCTCGCTTCCTCCAGATGTGGGACGGCGAGTACTTCGAGCCGGATCCGAAGAACCGGGCGAAGACGCTTAACTACTATCGTCTCAGGTTCGAGACGTTCCGCGTCCCCGCGTGCCATGGATCACGATCTTTCATGCTCCAGCGACGCTTCGGGAAGACGCATCCCGAATACTTCTGCCTCCTCCCCAACGGCCAGCGCGACGTATTCGAGGAGCAGGTGTTCGACAGCGTCCAGCCCGGCCAGCTCTGCTGGACCAGCGGCGTCGTCGAGGAGATGTACAAGGACGCCGTCAGCTACCTTAAGGGCGAGGACGCGTCCGTCCGCGGCATTCCTGCCGCGTGGGCGAAGGACGGGCGCTTCGGCTGGAACGGCAACTGCGCCTACGGGAAGTACGTCGACATAATGCCGCAGGACGGCATGGTCCCCTGCGGATGCGAGCGGTGCCGGAAGATCATCGACGCCTGCCGCGCCAAGGGGAAGACCGAGGAGACGGACCTCATCTGGGGTGTCGTCTCTAACTTCGCCGCGCGCCTCACGGCCGATGGCCTGAAGGGGTCGGTATCGATGATGGCCTACAACGGATACAAGGACGTTCCCGACTTCGCCCTGCCGTCGAACATCGAGGTGATGACCGCGATCTACGGACAGTGGCACAAGCAAGGCACGAAGAACCGCGCCGACGCCGTCGCAATCGCGAAGACGTGGGCGGAGAAGCTGGGGCATCCGATCCGCATGTGGAACTATCCCTGCAAGCTCCTCGGCCTCGACGTGAAGGCGAAGGACGTGCCGCAGAACTGTCCGCGCGCCTGGGCGAACTTCTACAAGGAGATGGCGCCGTACGTGAACGGCGCGTTCGCCGAGTCCGAGACGGACCGCTGGTTCTTCAACTACCTGAACTACTATGTCTTCTCAAAGGTCTGCTGGGACAACGACGTGGACGTGGACGCGCTCCTCGACGAGCACTACCGGCTGATGTTCGGCGCGGGCGCGAAGGATATGGCCGAAATCTACGAGACGCTCGAGACATGCTGGATGGACGGCGTCGTCGGAAAGACGGTAGAGACGCCGATGGGTCCGGTGGTGAAGCGGCCCTCCGACGCGCAGATGTGGGAGGAGGTCTATTCGCCCGCGAAGATCGCGCGGATGGAGGCGTGCGTGAAGGCCGCGCTCGCGAAGGTAGCGCCGGGGTCGCTCGAGGCGCGGCGCATCGCGCTCGTCGACCGCGAGTTCCTGGGCGGACTCCGCCGCCGCCAGACCGACTACGCGAAGTTTGCGGCGGGGCTCAAGGCCCTTCGGCTCGAGCTTGCCGTCGGCGAGGAGAAGTCCCTCTCGCTCGTGCCGTATTCCACGAGGCTGAAGAAACAACTCGCTGCCGGAAAGAAGACGGTGCGTACGGACGTAAGGGTTCGCCGCGAGACGGACGCGCTCGTCGTCACATTCGACTGCGAGGAGCCGCTCATGTCCAACGTCGCCGCGCAGGTCCACGAGCCGGACTATCCGCAGCTCTGGCAGGAGAACGTCGTCGAGGTCGTGATCGATCCAATCGGCGACTTCACGTCCTACGCCCAGATCTTCGTCAATTCCGAGGGATGCATCACCGATCAGATGTGGTCGCGCATCTACCTGCCGACGGAAGGGCTCAAATGGAACTCTGGCACGACGGTGCAAGTCACGAAGGGCGAAAAGTCCTGGACGGCTGTGCTGACGATTCCGCTCAAGGCCTTTCCAAACCTCCCTAAGGATTTCGCGATCGAATTCGCCCGTGAGCGCAACGTGACCGGCACGGCCGATACGTTGCCGCTCTATCACTGGAGTCCCTACGCCTACGGTTTCAGCGATCTTGAAAATCTCGGCCGCATCGTGTTCAAATGACAATGACATCCTCTCTATTGCTTGCCGCACTTCTGACCCCGACTGGCTTAGTGCCGATTACGGACTTCGGCGCGAAGCCGGACGGGTCGAAGTGCACGGTCGCGTTCGCCCGGGCAATCGCCGCCTGTGCGGATGCCGGCGGCGGACGCGTCGTCGTGCCGCCCGGCAGGTGGCTGACGGGCGCAATCCATCTGAAGAGCAATGTCGAACTGCATCTGGAGAACGGCGCCGAAGTCGTATTCTCGCAGGATGTCGAGGACTATCTCCCCGCCGTGCAGACGTCCTACGAGGGAACGGAGTGCTGGAACTATTCGCCGCTCATCTACGCGTTCTGCTGCACGAATGTGGCGATCACGGGCTCCGGCACAGCCGTCCTTCGCGCGTTCGAGGGCGAGCATGCCGATTCGATTTGGGGGCGGTGGACGCGCGAGAGCGCTCTCAGGCGGGAGTCTGCCCGCAAGCTAGAGGAGTGGGCTGCGAAGGGCGTTCCAGTCGAGCGCCGCCGCATTTCGGACGAGAAGGATTCCTGCACTCGGCCTCATTTCATCCAGTTCAACCGCTGCCGGAACGTCCGTCTCGAGAATGTCAGTATCCGCAACTCGCCGTTCTGGACGATCCATCTCTTCCTTTGCGATGGCGCGGTCGTCCGTGATGTCGATGTCGTGGCGCGGCACAGCAACAACGACGGCATCGACATCGAGATGTCGCGCAACGTGCTTGTCGAGCGATGCTCCTTCGACCAGGGCGACGACACGTTCGTCATCAAGTCCGGACGGGACTGCGACGGCTGGCGCCTTGCCACTCCGACCGAGAACGTCGAAATTCGCGATTGCCGCATGAAGCGCGCAAAATCCTTCTTTACCGTCGGCAGCGAGATCTCGGGCGGAGTGAGAAACGTCTGGATGCACGACTGTTCGGTTGACGAGGCGGTTCTTCTCGCGTACATCAAGACGAATCGGCGCCGCGGCGGATTCGTCGAGGACATCCGCATGGAAAACGTGCGCGGCGGAAAGGTCGACACGCTGCTGGGCGTCGAGACCGAGGTCTTCTACGGCACGGCCGACTTCCCGGAGTACGAGGTGCGGCGGACGCGGATCGGGGGCGTTTCGCTCCAGAACGTCTTCTGCGACGAGGCGAGGACGAGGGTGGACATCCAGGGCGATGCTCTCCTGCCCGTTTCCGGTGTCGCCATCAGGAATGTCCGTGCCGGATCGGTTCGCATCCCCGACCGTCTTGTTAACGTGACGGATGTCGTCGAGGACGGACGTCCAGTTATGGTGTTGCGCGATTTCCCGATTTCCGACTATGGAGCGAAGCCGGACGGGTCGGACTCGTCCGCAGCAATCGCCAGGGCCGTTGACGCGGCGGCGACGGCGGGCGGAGGACGTGTCGTTGTGCCGCCCGGCACGTGGAAGACGGGGCCGATTGAGCTGAAAAAGAGCGTTGGGCTTCATCTTGCGGCGTCATCGCGGCTTCTCTTTTCCGACGCCCCGGCGGATTATGCGCTGCCTGACGGCGGGTTCCGCCCGCTCCTGTCGGCCGAGGATATTGCACACGTGCGCGTCTCCGGTGGTTTCGGAATACTCGAGGCCCTTGTCGACGGCTGGCGTTCGGTGCCGGCTGATAGGCGCCCTCCGCTTGTGCGGCTCCGCCGGTGTGCGGGACTCTGCGTCGAATCGGTGGCCCTTCACAATGCGCCCGGAAAGCTTGTGGAACTGGCGGACTGCGAGAATGCGATTTTCAGCAGCGTGGAATTCACGGCCAATGTCACTGAACGCGATTTCATCTACATCGTGTCGGGTCCTTGTCCAACCGTCCAATCCTGTTCCTTCCGCATCGGGGACGGGACGTGGGATGTCCTGGATCCGCGGCACCGCATCGTCCATCCGTTTTCAGGCAAGTAACGGCGTTGCCCTACCGTTTAGAGTGCGATGCATATCGGCATGATTGGATATAATAACATCAAGCAAACCCCAAAGGAAATGTTCAGATGAAGACATGTTTGACAAGCATTGTAATGGTGCTTGGCGCAGTTGTCGCCAATGCGCGGGAGCCGAACTACGACGAGTCGAAGGTCGC
>CACYNF010000058.1 GCA_902775595.1 uncultured bacterium
TGATCTTTCGGTTGACGAGGCCGACATCGTGTTTGGCTGCGACTGCGGCGCATGGTATCGCGCCGACCTTCGCACGGGCGAGATCGAGACTGCGACGACAAATGCGCTGGTCATCGGTAAGAGGCAGTTCGACCCGGCTTGGAATCGCCTCAAGGTTGTGAGGCGCGGGGTTGGCGAGATTGGTGAAACTGTTGAAGTGGACGGGAGGTGCGTGAATTAGTCATCGGGAGGAGAAATGGAGCGAATAGGCTTAAAACATGTTGTGCTACTTGCGCTGACGGCTTGTGCCGTAGTGGCGGTTGCGTTGCTTGCGATGTCGCATCGCGGCACTTGGGTCGCACGATTTTCGTATTTTGTCGCGCCGGGCAATGGGCAGATCCCGTTTTTGAACGGCAACAGGGAATTGGCGGAGAGATTCTGTTCGGATGATTTTTCGCAGGATGTCGTTGCGCAATGTCGGGCGCGGGCCGTTGTCAAAGCGGATGAGATTACATTGGCTAGTGTAGTGACAAGTGCCACAATTCGTGTTTCGCGCGAAGGCAACGGCGTCTTGTGCGACTTTTCGTTGTCGGCAGATTCTCGTCGCCTTGTCGAAGAAGTGTCGAAGTGTTATCTTGCAGCGATGTACAAGACGATTGACTGGGAGAACCGCAAGATCGTTGAGAAAGCGACTTCAGAGATGTCTGCCTCTTTGGCAAAGCACGAGGAGTTGGCGAAAAAGGCCAAGTCAAACTACGATGATGCAAGGGATGCCGGGAATGAACTCCTTGAGAAGCACAAGAATGACATGGAAAAGCTGAGGGCAGAATGCGAGGCACTGCGTAGAAAGATATCGGAGATCAGGCTTGCAGCGTCCAAAGGCACTAACAGTCTGGTAATAGTTCAACCGCTCTCTGTCGAAAGAGCGATAAAGTAGGTCAACTTTAGTACGATTGGGATGGAAGGGGCCTTGTGATACGCGTATGGACGGACGCGACGATTAACCGAGGCATGAACAATTGTGTTTTGTGTTTTTGCCGGGTGAGCTTCCTTTGTGGTATAATATGCTCGTTTTCAGGAACTTCACAAGGAGAGTGAACTAATGGATGCGAAGACTTACTGGAAGAAATGGGCGGCGAAGTGCCGCGCAGACCTCACGACCGACATCATGCCTTTCTGGCTGAAGTACGGCTGGGACCGCAAGAACGGCGGCGTCTACACTTGCGTCGACCGCGACGGCAAGCTGATGGACTCGACGAAGAGCGGCTGGTTCCAGGGGCGCTTCGCGTTCACCTGCTCCTACGCCTACAACGCCGTCAAGAAGGACAAGAAGTACCTCGCGGCGGCGAAGTCCACCCTCGACTTCATCGAGGCGCACCTGTTCGACAAGCGCGGCCGCGCGTACTTCTCGCTGAAGGCCGACGGCACACCGCTCAGGATGCGCCGCTATGTCTTCAGCGAATGCTTCGCCGCGATCGCCATGAGCGAGTACGCCAAGGCGGTGTCGGGCAAACTTGGTAGGGACGCCTGTCCCCAGGCGTCCGCGGGCGTCTCGGAGAGACGCCCCTACCAGTCATCCGAGGCGGCAAAATACGCCGCAAAGGCGCTCGCGCTCTTCAAGCGCATCAAGAAGTTCATGGCCGACCCGAAGATGATGCCCGCGAAGTTCGAGCCGTCGTTCGAGGCGCAGGGCCACTCGCTGACGATGATCCTCATCAACGTCGCGCTGCGTCTGAAGGACGTCTGCGACGATCCGATCCTCGATGAGCAGATTGCCGAGTCGATACGGCTACTCAAGGACAACTTCGTCCATCCCGAGTTCAAGGCGCTTCTCGAGACTGTCGGCCCGAACGGCGAGTTCATCGACACGATGATCGGCCGCACAATCAACCCCGGCCATGCGATCGAGACGAGCTGGTTCCTTATGGAAGTCGCCGAGAAGTCGGGCGACAAGGAGCTTTTGAAGCTCGCGCTGACTATCCTCGACTGGTCGCTCGCCTGGGGCTGGGACAAGAAGTACGGCGGCATAATAAGTTTCCGCGACTGCAAAAACTTCCCGCCTCAGTGCTATGAGCAGGATATGAAATTCTGGTGGCCGCAGTGCGAGACGCTCATCGCGACGCAGTACGCTTGGAATCTCACTAAGAAGGATAAGTGGCTAAATTGGCACAAAAAGGTGCGCGAATGGACGTATGCGCGCATGCCGGACAGGAAGTACGGCGAATGGTACGGCTACCTCCACCGCGATGGAACGGTTGCGCAGCCGGCGAAGGGCAATCTCTTCAAGGGGCCGTTCCACATCCCGCGCATGATGACGAAATCCATCGAACTTGTCAATTGCGCTTTCCCAGACCATTTGGTATAATGCTGACGCTGGGGGATGGGTTGTAGGGTGCATTGTGCACTTAACGCCGGACTTCAAAAGGGAAAAAGAAATGAGAAAGACAATGAAAAAACTGACTCAGGGCGCGACGCGCCTTCTCGTGCTCGCACTCGGCCTCGGCCTTGCGACGACAGGCTGGGCTGCGACTGCACCTAGCATAACTGTCGATGGTGCCAATGTCACGGTGCATAACGACAATGGAACCGAGTGGGACAACGCCGGTATCACCGCCATGAGCGGGTATCAGAATACAACGTTCACGATTCCAAGCGGCACAGGCCTCTCTTCAGGTGCGAAGGTTCTTGTTTCTACAATATCCATTGGTGCATCGTCCTCGCAACCTGGAAATCTGCCGGCAAAGCTGTCTCTTACTGTTGGCGATACTACATACGTGTCGAAAACCGCCACAGTTACCGCAGGTGGTTTTTCGTCTTCTGGTCGCAACAAGCATACATATTCATTTGATGGCAAGTATTGCATCTTGACCGTAGGCACGGCTGCCGGTTTAAAGTGGATAAACGAAGATGGTTCTGAACTGCAGGGGGCTGCTGCATTTGGCCTTGTCAAGCAGGGGCATCAGTTCATCAGCAGGATTGCTTGGAGTGGATCTGTCCCTGTGACGGAAATTACCGGAAAGATTGTTACAATTGCAACTGGTGCGCAGACCGACATAAACAATACCGCAACGACTCCGAAGTGCCTTCAGAATGTTACAGGGTGGCTTTCTACATCTACAGCGAGTACTGGCGAGATAATCTTGCTGAATGGAGCAAACGGCTACGGTCTTTGTCTAAACAACGCAAATTCGCTGGGAAGTAATAATAAAAATTCGGTTTCGGTCTGGAACAAACTCTCCGGAAATGGTAATCTTACAACGACCGACAATAACTGGCAGACCCCCGCAGTGAAGATTTACGATGCCAGGGAATTCACCGGTAGCATCAATGCCAGCGGCGGGAATGTCCGTTTGGCGGTTATCTTCTGTGCTTCGGCAGACACGTTTTCCCCAAGCGTCTATGAAGAGATTGGTAGCAAGTCTGGCTTAATATACATTAAGCCCGGCACGTCGGTTACGGTTGCCGAGGGTGCGACATGGACTGCCGTCAACGGCATTGTGAACAAAGGTAGTCTCATGATCAACGGCACGGTTGCGAGCGAAATCAGCAACAGCGGCGGTACGGTAACCGTCAATGCTGGCGCGACGGTGCCACCCTTCGGTTCGCAGCGTGATTTCACTGGCTTCACGATTGATTCGTCCGTTCAGGTCAAGATTAAAATGACCACTGAGGAATATGGCAAGGGCTCGGTTAGTGTTACTGGCGCGAGCGGAATTTCGTCCATCACCGTACTTGCTCCTGACGGCACTACGGAAGTGACCACGCTTACACCGGAAAACGGCGAAGCCGCATATGATAGAGGTACTGTTCTTGTTTCCGGCAAGGCTTGTTGGTGCGACTATGAGATGGACTATGTGAGCGGCAAGACCGGTTTTGAGAACACGGGCACAGATACGACGGGACTTTCCGGCGACGGTGTTACTGGCGATAGCGCATTCTACAATGGAATGCTCTATACTTACGCGCACCCGTGGCGTAACATAGCATACCCCAGCGACGGAAATTGGACGGCGGTTGTGCGTTGCACTGTTCCTGCATACGAGAACGCGGCGGTCATTACGTTCGGTACTAAAGATGGCGGACTTATCGGCCTCGTTGCGGGGGCGAATCCGGAAACGCAGATGCGTCTTGTGCAGACAACAGGGAACAGCCATTTTGTCACCAATGCTACGATGACGGTGCAGAACGCTACCACGGCGCAGCACGTGTATATCTTTTCTGTTGAGAACAATCAGACGGTGAAGGTATACTGTGACGGCGATCAGGTTCTCAACAAGACATTTGACTCGCAGTTCACAATCGGCGGCGGCATCCAGGTGGGGTCTGTCCATGGCGGTATTGGTAATACCGGAATCATTCGTTTCGCGAAGAACGAGTCTCCCGCAAAAGACCTCAGCGAGACAGTCCAGAAGGACGCTCGCATCGACTGCGTCCGTCTTTACGACTATTCGCTCTCTGCGGAGCAGATTGCCGCGCTGTCGGTCGAGTTCCCGGCGGTAAAGCTCTATCGTGCGACAGTCGCTGCCAATGCAACCACAGATTGGAATTCTCTTACATGGAGTCCGTCTTGGGATGGCGGCAATTCCTCTTCCAAGATTATCCTGACGGTTGAAGGCGACGCATCGCTGACGCTCCCCGATTCCATTACGGCAAACGAATTCGTAATGAACGTGCCGGCGTCCAATGTCCTCACGCTGTCCAAGGCATCAGGCGGCACGACGCTTTCCGTAACGGAACCTATTGAGGTTGCTGGTGGCACTATATACTTCAATCCGGGCATTAGCCAGCCCATTGGACTCGGCGATCTCAGCTTTGGCGGCACTGGCACGGTGCGCCTCGGCAATGGAACGCTCGTAAACAATAGCATTAGTGGTTCTGCGAGCGTGGAATTGCTTTCGGGCGTTTCCGCAATTATGTATGGCGGGTCAATCGCGAATCCGCTCAAAGGCGCAGGGCTGCTCGATTACATGTATGGGAATTCGTTGCCAAGCGGGCTTTCTTTCGGCGACTGGACAGGCACGGTCAAGTTGCCTGGGTTTACTGCTGATGCTTTGAACCTCAACAACTACGGCAAGGCTGGATCTGTTGTTGAAATCACGGCCGTCAACGGCGGCTGGATTGTCGAGGCAGGAAAGACCATTGCCCCGACTCTAAAGCTGAGCGGCAACATGACGATTAACGCCATGTCGTCCTGGACGTACACCTTCGCCGAGATTACCGGCAGCGGAAATCTTTCGTTCTCGACAAGTGCCAATTCGCCGACCGTCAACATCACCAAGGTCGCGGAAGGGTATTCGGGTACGATTTCCTCGACGCTCGGCAATCCCGTCACGATCGCGACACTTGATCGTGCGGCCGATGCGACGGTGACGCCTGGCAGCAAGGTTCTCAGCACCAGCAGCGGCGTCCAGGCCTCCGCGCTCACGGTCGGTGGCGAGGCAACAGGCATTGTGCCCGTGTTTGATACGGACGGCCTTTATGTCAAGGCGGCGTCAGTGACGAAAAACAACGCGACTACATACCACAACACTGTCGCCGATGCGCTGACGGCAGCTGGTTCCGATGCGGCGACAATCACACTTCTCGCGCCCACCGACAATGCAATCACGCTTGCGCCGGGTCAGACGCTCGTCAACGGCAATCTCACTACAGGCAATGTCACTGGTCCTAACGGCTATGAAGTTGTCAACAACAACGGCACCTACACGCTCGTGGACAACACGGCGTCGACATGGTCCCCTGGCGAGAACAGCGACAACAATTGGTCGACGGCCGCAAACTGGTCGACGGGTTACCTTCCTTCGCAGTACACGGTTGTGACGTTCCCGGAGAGCGAGAGCGCGCATGTGGTCAAACTGACGCTGAACAACGCCAACTCTGAAGCTGAGCGGCATCGTTGCGCATCAATGGTGCTAAATGGTGATGTCACGTTCCAACGCGCCAACAGCGGTACTTGGGCGTATGTATTCGTCTACGGCAACGTTACAGGCACAGGAACGCTGACATTCGAACGGACAGGTCTTAATACGCCGGGCAATAGTTCGATTGCGATTTCCTGCCCCGTGGTCGGCAATGCTGCCTCCAATGACAACTTCTTCTCTGGCAGCGGTGCAACGTACACGTTTTCTGCCGCAGTAGACATCGCTGCGGGTGAGTTCAAGGCCGATTACGCGAATCTTGTCTTCAATGGCCCGGTCACGATCCGCAACGGATACGTCAAGTCGAACGGCGAAGGCGCGTCAGCGACCTTCAACGGCGGGATAAATGTCCCGGCGGGAGCTTCAGCCAGCTTGACCGTCAACGGCGGCAGCCAGCACACTATCGCCTCCACGGTCACGCTTGGCGCGGGTGCGACGTTCACGATCCCGACGGCAACGACTGTCTCTGGCGCCACGTTTACCGCGGCTTCGGGCTACGACGTCGTTCACTCTACATCTGGCGACAACACGGTCTATACGACCGAGTTGAAGGGCGCGACGGTGAGCAACGTGGCGGTGAGCTACGGCGCAGACTATGCCTCTGCCACGGTCACGGCGACGGTAAGCGATACGACGCTTGACTATTACATCAGCTGGGCCGGTGGCGAGCCTGTAAAGGGCTCGGTCAGCGGGTCCGGGTCGCAAGTCACATTTGACGTTTCGGGAATCAACCACACGACTGAATACCAGTCCGCAGCCTATTCCATCACGGCGAAGGACGGCGAGACGGATGTCACGACGACTGGCGGCAGCGGCACGACTGTTGCGGCTGATACGACGACGTGGTTCTCGCAGAGTTCGGCGAATTCTGGTGCGCCAGTCAATGGTTCGTGGACGACTGCGGTCAATCTGACCGAGCCTGCGACTGTGGAGGATAACACCTTCACCGCTGCGGCGGAGTCCACGAGTTCGCGTGTCGTTCTCGAGTTCAACGTCTGCTTCTCGGCGACGAACGCAGACGACGTGAGCGGCGAGGCGCAGGCGGCGATCAAGCTCGGCGAATCGGGTGGCGCAACGACGTTCATGGTGCTTGCGTCGAATGCCGCCTGGACTCCTGTCTCGCGCGGGGACTTTGTGCCTGACGCCTCTGCGACGTACAAGGTCGTGATGACGATCGACTATGGCAACGGCTCGTATGGCGTGACCGTCGGCGACAATGTGCTGACGAACGCATCCGGCTCCGCCAACTTCCCGCTCGCGAAGAGCGGTGCTACGAGCGTCAAGAACATCGACTTCGCCGGATCTGGTACCCTCACGTCGATGAAGGGCGATCAGGTCGAGGGCTATATGGTTGTGGCCAATAACGGCACGAGGTATCCGACCATCGCCGCCGCAATTGCCGCGTACAACGCCGATCCCACCATCGGGCAGCTTAGGGTACTCCACGCGGGCACGCCGCCGTCCGGCTGGAGCATCGTGTCCCAGGGCGGCATCGACATTCTCAAGAAGCTCGCCAAGGGATTCTTCTTCATGGCGTACTAAAGGACCGACGGGGTCAGACCCCGCTGGTCGAAGACCATGGAGGGTTGACCCCATGCGGTCTACCAAGGCCCCGTGTTTGCGGGGCCTTGCTGTTTTCTTCGTCGATGGGTGGCAATATTATAAAACGCCTCAATGTGGCCATGGCAAAGTCGATTGGATGGGAGCGCTGGCGCGCGACCACGAAGGTGGCTTTCGTGTCTCGGTGCGTTGCCGGAAGCCGATAGGCTTGCGCGGCGGAACGACGCATGGCGGAGGCCGAAGGCCTACAAGCCGTTGCGTCGGGACACCGTGCATAAGACGCGAAGCGTCGTCCGGCAACGTGCCGAGTGTTCGTGGTCGCGCGTTAGCGCCAAACACACATATACGCCAATATATGCGTACTGCGCAAAAGCCATCAATTTGCAAGTTCCTTACATAAATCGCTTGGCGCGCACAAAGATAAAAAAGCTAAAATACCCCCTTGCGCATAGCGAAGGGTTTTTGATATACTATACACAATTCTCGCAAGAGAAGGGTCGCGATACGGGCGAGTATATCCCGTCGCGTCGTGACCGTTGAGTTTCAAGCTCGCGGTCGCGAAAAGCGGTCGCGAGCCTTGTTTTTGCGGGGATTGCTGGGCCGGAACCCAGTCGCGAGCGAGGCGCCCAACGGGCCTCACGCGTCGACGCCGAGAGACCGAGCGATCGGTAAGGCGCGCGCGGAAGTCGCGACCGTCGAGGCACAGGAACGAAGGGACGAAGGCGAGAAGAAAGGTTCGAGCCCGAGTCGAAACTGAAAGAAAAAAGGAAAAGACAATGCAGCAGCAGAGAGTCCGCATCCGCCTCCAGGCATACGACCACCGTGTGCTTGACCAGGCCGTCGGTGGCATCATCGACACGGCCCGCGGCACGGGTGCGCAGGTCGTGGGGCCTATTCCGCTCCCCACGCGCGTCGAGCGCTTCACGGTGAACCGCTCGCCGACAAAAGACAAGAAGTCGATGGATCAGTTCGAGATGAGGACGCACAAGCGTCTTCTCGACATCGTCAACCCGACCGCCCAGACGATCGACGAGCTCAAGAAGCTCAATCTTCCCGCTGGCGTCGACATCACCATCAAGGTCTGATAGGAGGTCGACATGGAAGGTTTGATAGGCAAGAAGGTTGGAATGACGCAGGTTTACGACGCCGACGGCGTCAGGACCTGCGTTACCGTCATTGAGGTCGGGCCCTGCCCCGTCGTCCAGCTCAAGACGGCCGAGAAGGACGGCTATGTCGCCGCTCAGCTCGGCTTCGGCGAGCAGAAGGTCAAGCGCCTCTCCAAGGCGGTCGCGGGTCACCTCAAGAAGACCGGCGGCCAGGAAGGCGGCCTCAAGGTCCTCAAGGAGTTCGCTCCCGACGCGGGCGAAGAGGTCAAGGTCGGCGACGTCATCACCGTCGGCAATTTCGAGGGCGTCAAGTACGTCGACGTCACGGGCGTCACCAAGGGCAAGGGCTTCCAGGGCGTCATCAAGCGCTACGGCTTCGCCGGCGGCAACATGACCCACGGCGGCCACTCCAAGCGCCGCACGGGCGGCCTCGCGGCTCGCGACCTCCCCGGCTGGATCGAGAAGGGCAAGAAGATGCCCGGCCACATGGGCGCGGTCACGCGCACCTCGACGAACCTCGAGGTCGTGGCGGTCCGTCCCGAGGACAACGCGCTCCTCGTCAAGGGTTCGATCCCCGGCGCCCGCAACGGCATCGTGATCGTCCGCAAGTCCCTCAAGAACAACGTGAAGAAGGGGGCGAAGTAACATGAAGAAGATCGAAGTCGCTTTCGACCAGGCCCAGCTGACGCTCGACAAGGGCGAGCAGGCCGTCAAGGACGCGGTCACCGCGATCCGCAACGCGATGCGCGCGGGCACGGCCTCCACCAAGTCCAAGGGCGAGGTCGCCGGCTCCAACAAGAAGCCGTGGAAGCAGAAGGGCACGGGCAACGCCCGCGCCGGTTTCCGCCAGTCGCCTGTGTGGCGCGGCGGCGGCGTGGCGCACGGTCCCCATCCGCGCTCCTACGAGCAGAAGATCAACAAGAAGGTCATGAAGCTCGCGTTCGCGCGTGCGTTCTCCGACAAGCTCGCGGCGGGCGACGTCATCGTCCTCGACGAGTTCAAGTTCGAGGCGCCCAAGACGAAGCTCATGGTCAAGCTCCTCAAGGAGCTCGACGTAACCCGCACCGCCTGCATCGTCCAAAAGGACGTTGACGACACCGTCGTCCTCGCGGCGAGCAACATCCCCACCGTCGACTATTCGACCGCCCAGGCGCTCGACGTCTACACGGTTCTCGCGAACCGCAAGCTCGTCTGCGACAAGGCCGGTTTCGACGCGCTCATGGCGAGGATCGCCAAGTAAGGAGAACGTCATGACGATCAAGGAACTCAAGGAAAAGACCGAGGGCGTGATCCTCAACGTCCTCATCACCGAGAAGGGCTCGCGCCTTTCCGCCGAGAACCGCTACCTCCTCGAGGTCGCTCCCGACGCGCGCAAGCCAATGATCGCCGCCATGGCCGAGAAGGCCTTCGGCGTCCACGTTCTCGCGGTCAAGACCGCCAACATGAAGGGCGGCCTCAGGTACATCCGCGGCACCCGCCGCGCGGTTACCGAGCCGACATGGAAGAAGGCGATCGTGACCGTAAAGGCCGGCGAGCGCATCGAGCTCGCGTAAGGAGACTGATATGGCACTCAAGAAATACAAAGCCCGTTCGTGCGGCATGCGCTTCCGCGAGTCCGCCACGTTCGAGGAGATCACCGAGAAGAGGCCCGTAAAGCGTCTCACCAAGGCAGTCCGCAAGACGGCCGGGCGCAACAACCAGGGCCGCATCACGACGCGCCACCACGGTGGCGGCGCCAAGCAGCGCATGCGCATCGTCGACTTCAAGCGCAACAAGTTCGACGTCGAGGCGACGGTCAAGGACATCGCCTACGATCCCACGCGCAGCGCCTACCTCGCGCTCATCGAGTACACCGACGGCGTCAAGAGCTACATCCTCGCGCCAGAAGGCCTTAAGCCCGGCATGAAGGTCATGAACGGCCCCAAGGCCGAGGCCACCGTCGGCAACTGCCTGCCGCTCTCGCAGATCCCGCTCGGGCTCTTCGTGCACGCGGTCGAGCTCGTGCCCGGCAGGGGCGCGTCGGTCGCCAGGAGCGCCGGCAACTCTTGCCAGGTCATGGCCCGCGACGGCAGCAGGGTCACCCTCAAGCTCCCCTCCGGCGAAGTGCGCATCTTCAACGGCCGCTGCCTCGCCACTGTCGGCTCGGTCGGCAACAAGGACTGGGGCTCGATCAAGCTCGGCAAGGCCGGCCGCAAGCGCTACCTCGGCATCCGTCCGACGGTGCGCGGCGTCGCCATGAACCCTGTCGACCACCCGATGGGCGGCGGCGAAGGACGCACGTCCGGCGGTTCCAACCCGCGCTCGCCGTGGGGCAAGCTCGCCAAGGGCGGCAAGACCCGCGCCAAGCGCAAGGCGTCCAACAAGATCATCGTCAAGAGGAGGAAGTAATCCATGTCGCGTTCTCTTAAGAAGGGACCCTATGTGGAGGAAAGCCTCCTCCGCAAGGTCGAGAAGATGCAGGCGAGCGGCAAGAAGCAGCCGATCAAGACCTGGAGCCGCCGTTCGATGGTGCTCCCGGAGTTCGTCGGCCTCACGTTCGCCATCCACAATGGCCGCCAGCACATGCCGGTGTTCATAACTGAAAACATGGTCGGCCACAGGCTCGGCGAGTTCGCCCCGACGCGCACGTTCAAGTCGCACGGCAACTCCGCCGCGAAGGCCGAAGCCAAGTAAGGGAGAGTGAATCATGACATTCCTTTACACGATCAACAAGAAGGGCGCGACCGCCGAAGGGTGCGTCACAGCGTCCGACGAGACCGAGGCAAGGGCCAAGCTCGACGCCAAGTTCCCGAAGGGGTCCGGCGTCAAGGTGCTGGGGCTTGAGCAGGTCTACGTCGCCACGATCCGCAACGCCAGGATGTCCGCGTTCAAGGGCCGTCCCCTCGCGGGCGCCTGCCAGGGCCTCAAGGCCTCCGAAGCGCTCAAGCTCGTGGAGTTCTCGCCCAAGAAGGCGGCGCAGATCATCAAGAAGACGATCCTGAGCGCCCTCGCGAACGCGAAGAACAACGATTCCGTGGCGGACGCCGCAGACCTCACGGTCAAGCTCTGCGTCCTGGACGAGTCCGTGCGCATGCGCCGCTACTGGCCGACCGCGCGTGGCTCCGCCCATCCGATCGCCCGCCGCATGTGCCACTGCAAGGTCATCCTCGCCGCGGCGAAGAAGGCCAAGAAGGGAGCGAAGTAACATGGGACAGAAAGTCAACCCCGTAGGCTTCCGCGTAGGCGTCACGCACGCCTGGGGCAGCCGCTGGTTCGCGCCCAAGAAGACGTTCGGCGCGTTCCTCGTCGAGGATCAGAAGATCCGCGAAGTCTGCAAGAAGAAGCTCGCCGAGGCGGGGATCTCCAAGATCCTCGTCGAGCGCTACGCCAACCGCGTCCGCGTGACGCTGTTCAGCGCGCGTCCCGGCGTGATCATCGGCCACAAGGGCGGTGACGTCGAGGCGATCCGCGCCGAGCTCGAGAAGATGACCAAGAAGGAAGTCTACATCGAGATCAAGGAGGTGCAGGGAGCCGATGCCGACGCGCAGCTCGTCGCCGAGGGAATCGCCCAGCAGCTCGAGCGCCGCATCGCCCTCAAGCGCGCCATGAAGCGCGCGATGAAGGTCGCGATGGACATGGGCGTCGACGGCATCAAGGTCCACGCAGGCGGCCGAATCAACGGCGCGGAAATCGCGCGCGTCGAGTGGTCCCGCGAGGGCAAGGTGCCGCTGCACACGCTCCGCGCCAACATCGACTACGGCTTCGCCGAGGCCAACACCACCGCCGGCAAGATCGGCATCAAGGTGTGGATCTGCAAGAAAGAGGGTTTCCAGGCCCGTCAGCCCCGCGGCGAGCGCCGCGGCGAGCGTCGCGAGCGCGGGGACCGCAAGGAAGGGAAGTAAGCCATGCCTTTGATGCCTAAGAGAGTCAAGTACCGCAAGGTTTCGAAGGGCAGCCGCGCCGGATACGCCACGTCGGGCACAGAGCTCGCGTACGGCGAGTTCGGTCTGAAGGCGCTCACCCGCGGGCTTCTCACCGCGACCCAGATCGAGGCGTGCCGCGTCGCGATCAACCGCGAGATGAAGCGCAAGGGCAAGCTCTGGATCCGCGTGTTCCCCGACAAGCCGGTTACGCGCAAGCCGATCGAAGTCCGAATGGGCGGAGGAAAGGGCAACCCGGAGTTCTGGGCGGCCGTCATCCTCCCCGGCAAGGTCCTCTTCGAGGTCGGCGGCGTGAGCGAGGAAGTCGCGAAGGAGTGCCTCCGTCTCGCGGCGACCAAGATCGGAATCCACACGAAATTCATCACCCGCGCAGGAGTCAAGATCTAATGAGCACGGAAAACAACAACCGCGGCGCGCGCAAGGTCCGCAAGGGCGTCGTCGTCTCGAAGTCTGGCGCGAAGACCGTCAAAGTACGGGTTTCGTACCGCGAAATCCACCCCGTGTACGGCAAGGTCGTCACGCGCAGCAAGAACTACCATGTGCATGACGAGGCCGACGACGCAAAGGTCGGCGACACCGTCACAATCATGGAAACGCGTCCCCTGAGCGCAACCAAGCGCTGGCGCATCGTGAAGTAAGGAGTAGGTCATGCTTCAGGAACTCTCCAATCTCGTAGTCGCGGACAACACAGGCGCCAAGCGCGCGATGTGCTTCCGCATCCTCGGGCAGCGCAAGGAGTACGCCCACCTCGGCGACTTCATCCGCGTCGCCATCAAGGAGGCGTCCCCCACGGGCGCAGTCAAGAAGGGCTCGGTCGCCACGGCGGTCGTGATCCGCACAGGCAACCCGATCCGCCGCGCGGACGGCTCCACTGTGCGCTTCGACCAGAACGCCTGCGTGCTGCTCGACTCTTCCAAGAAGAACCCGATCGGCTCGCGCGTGTTCGGACCCGTGCCGAGGGAGCTTCGCGAAATCAACAAGGACAACGACGCAGTGCACGGTCTCTACATGAAGATCCTGTCGCTCGCGCCGGAAGTGGTCTGAAAAGGAGCGCTTAAATGGCTATCGCACGCATAAAGAAGAACGACACCGTAGTCGTCATCAGCGGCAACGACGCCGGCAAGACGGGAACGGTGATCAGCGTGGACCCCAAGAAGGGCACCGCCATCGTCGGCGGAGTCAACGTCCACAAGAAGGCGATGCGCCGCACGGAGAAGACAGCCGGCGGACTCATCGACAAGGAACTGCCCATCCGCCTCTGCAAGCTGATGCCCTACGACGCCGAGAAGAAGGCCGGCGTCCGCGTCAGGACTGGCGAGAAGGACGGCAAGAAGGCCCGCATCTCGGTCAAGAGCGGCAAGGCCCTCTAAGGAAGGAACGAATCACCATGGCAAGACTAAAGGACGAATACGCGAGCCGCATGGTTCCCGAGCTCGAGAAGAAGCTCGGCACCACGAACAGGATGCTCGTTCCCCGCCTCCAGAAGATCGTCGTGAACATGGGCTTCGGCATCGTCTCCAAGGACGAGCAGAAGGCCCTCGTCGACGATCTCGCGGCCATCACCGGCCAGAAACCCCTCCTCTGCAAGGCGAAGAAGTCGATCTCGAACTTCAAGCTGCGCGAGGGCATGGTCATCGGCGCGAAGGTCACCCTGCGCGGCGAGCGCATGTGGGAGTTCGCAGACCGCCTCATCTCGGCGGCCCTTCCGAGGATCCGCGACTTCCGCGGAGTCCCCAACAAGGGCTTCGACGGGCGCGGCAACTACACGCTGGGCATCAAGGAGCACACGATATTCCCCGAGCTCGTCGAGTCTTCGGCGCACTCCGGCATGGACATCACGTTCGTGACGAGCTCCACCGACAACAAGGCGTCCAAGGAGCTTCTCGTCTCCATGGGAATGCCGTTCGCAGGAAGGAACTAAGCAATGGCAAAGCAGTGTCTCATCGAAAAGCAGAAGAGGACGCCCAAGTTCAAGGTGCGCGCGTACAACCGCTGCCAGCGCTGCGGCCGCCGTCACGCGTATATCCGCAAGTTCGGCGTCTGCCGTCTCTGCTTCCGCGAACTCGCCGTCGCCGGTCTCATCCCCGGCGTGACGAAGGCCTCGTGGTAACCAAAGGAAAGGAACCGCCAAAATGACAATGGATCCCATTTCCGACATGCTCACGACGATCCGCAACGGACAGAAGGCCCGCCTTCACTCCGTTTCGACTCCCGCGAGCGGACTCAAGGGCGAGATCGCCCGCGTCATGAAGGAAGCCGGCTACATCGCCGACGCCGTCACGACGACCGAATTCCCGAAGAAGCTCGTCATCACGCTCAAGTACTCCGACAAGGCGGTCCCCGCCATCACGGAGCTCAAGCGCGTCTCGAAGCCGGGTCTTCGCCACTATGCTCCCGTCAGCAAGATACCCTCCGTCCTCGACGGCATGGGTCTCGTAATCCTCTCGACCTCTAAGGGCGTCATGAGCGGCTCCCAGGCCAAGAAGGAGAAGCTCGGCGGCGAGGTAATCTGCACAGTTGCATAATCAGGAGCCAAAGACAATGTCTCGAATCGGTAAGGAACCCGTCAAGCTCGCCGAAGGCGTAACGGCCACGGTCGACGGGCAGAAGGTGACGGTAAAGGGGAAGCTTGGAGAGCTCTCCTACACGATGCATGAGGGCATCACGGCGAAGGTGGAGGCCGGCAAGGTCATCGTCGAATGCGACGACGACAAGCTTCACGGCAACTTCCATGGTCTCGCACGCGCGCTGATCAACTCGATGGCGATCGGCGTGTCCGCTGGCTACCAGAAGCAGCTCTCGATCGAGGGCACCGGCTTCAAGGCCGTCCTGAAGGGCAAGGAGCTCGCGCTTTCGCTCGGCTTCGCCTCCCCGAAGGTGTACGCGATCCCCGAAGGCCTCACCGTGACGGTCGAAAACGACGGTCTGCAGGTGACGGTCAAGGGCATCGACAAGCAGCTGGTCGGCGAAGCAGCCGCCCGCATCCGCTCGTACTACCCGGCCGAGCCCTACAAGGGCAAGGGCATCAAGTACGTCGGCGAGCACATCCGCCGCAAACAGGGCAAGAAGGTCGCCTAATCCAGGGCGCAAGGAGCTAAGATATGTTCAATCGCAAAGATCAGCGTCAGAAGCGCCACCTGCGCCTCCGTCAGCGCGTAGTCGGCACCGCGGAGCGTCCGCGCATGTCGATCTGCGTGACGAACAAGCACATGTACGTCCAGTTCATCGACGACGACGCGGGCAAGACTCTCGCCCAGGCGAACACGCTCAAGGACGAGAAGGCCAACACCGAAGTCGCGAAGGCGCTCGGCGCGAAGGCCGCGGAGGCCGCGAAGGCCGCCGGCATCTCGACCGTGGTCGTCGACCGCGGCGGCTTCAAGTACACGGGCCGCGTCGCGGCTATCGTCGAGTCGGCCGTCGAGGCCGGTCTCTCCGTCAGCGCGAAGAAGGAGGACAAGTAACCATGGCTATGAATCGTGACAAGCGTCCGCAGGAACAGGGCGACGAGCTCGACGAGCACACAGTGTTCATCAACCGCTGCGCCAAGACCGTCAAGGGCGGTCGCCGCATGAGCTTCTCCGCCGTCATCGTAGTCGGCGACAAGGAGGGCAAGGTCGGCGTCGGGTTCGGCAAGGCCAACGAGGTCGCCGACGCTATCCGCAAGGGCGGCGAGGCCGCCCGCAAGGACATGCACAAGATCACCATGAAGGGCAAGACCATCCCGCACGACGTCGAAGGCGTCTGCGATGGCGGCCGCGTGATCCTGAAGCCCGCTCCGGACGGCACGGGCCTTATCGTCGGCGGCGGCATGCGCCCCGTCCTCGAGGCGGCCGGCATCCGCGACGCGGTCGGCAAGTCCCTCGGCTCGAAGAACCGGCTCAACGTGGTCAAGGCCACCATGAACGCGCTCATGAAGCTCCGTTCGGCCGAGGAGATCGCGGCGATCCGCGCATAAGTGAAAGGAATCACAAGATGGAACTGCATAACTTGACTAACACCCCCGGAGCCCGCTCGCGCAGGAAGCGCGTCGGCCGCGGCTGCGGTTCGGGCATGGGCAAGACCTCCACCCGCGGCCACAAGGGCGCGGGCGCTCGCAAGGGCCACAAGCACAAGCTGACGTTCGAAGGCGGCCAGATGCCCCTCGTCCGTCGCCTGCCGAAGCGCGGCTTCAACAATGCCCGCTTCAACGCCAAGGCGCTCGCGGTCAACGTCGCCGACCTCGAGAAGAAGTTCGAGGCGGGTGCCGAGATCACGGTCGAGACGCTCGCCAAGGCGGGCTTCTCGGACAACAAGCGTCCGAAGATCAAGATCCTCGGCAACGGCGAGCTCACCAAGAAGCTCACCGTCAAGGTTCCCTGCTCGGCCTCCGCGAAGGCGAAGATCGAGAAGGCGGGTGGCTCGGTCGCCTGACGTTTTCTGCAGACGTGCAAAAAGAAAGGGCCCGCGCGAGCGGGCCCTTTCTTTTTGCCGCTTTGTCCGTTTGCGTCAGGCGACCGAGCCGCCGGCCTTCTCGATCTTCCCGCGCTCCGCGCGCGTCGTGTGCCCCGCCCCGCCTAACAGTCCGACCCTAACCGACCCTAA
>CACYNF010000059.1 GCA_902775595.1 uncultured bacterium
TATTGATGCGTCTCCGCGCTTGGCGTCTTTCCTTCGGGCCAAAGCTGAACGCGCTCACCCTCCGGCAATCCCGCAAGCGGATCGACAGCGCCACAGGCCGAAAGCGCGGCCATTGCCGCCGCCAGGATTGTTCCACATACCGTTCTCATTTTTCTCCTTTCGTGACTCTCGTCATATTTTCCTTTCCATATTTATCGCGGCGGATTTGCACCCCGCATAGCGCCCGCACGGAAACAGCCGCTTCGCAAAGCTACTATTTGCGACTTGCCTCATCGATCAAGTCCGCCATTTCGTCGCGCCAGCGGTAGAGGACGGCCGGGTCGGTCGAGAAGTCCCCATCCAGTTTTCACAAACCTCTGAAGAGGCATAAACTCCCACTAGTGTGGTAATTTACTGTGGTGACCCTGTCGCCCCTGCCTGTCGCCCCTCGACTGTCATCTCGATGTAGATAAATGCATTCGGCGCAAGAGTGAATGTGGCCGTCCGGTCGTCCGACGGGAAAAGATGCACTGGCGAATGAAGGTGGTTCTCGTCGGTGACATACCCTCGCACACGACCGGAAAAGCGCCCAGAGGCGAGACGAAGCGTAACTGTTTCGGACGCGGTGACGTTGCGGTTGTCGCAATACCTGACGATCATGACGCCCAAGGCGCCATTGGCGTCTTTGGCTGCGACGGCCCTGACGGAGGAGCCGCCCTTGCTGCCGGCGGATTCCACCCTCGCCTCGACCTGCATCCCCAGTTCGCGGAGGTCTGCCCACGAGAAGAGCGCATAGTAGGCGGGGAGCGGCGCGAAGGTGTAGAAATCGAAGAGACCGTTGAATACGGTTGCTGGACGGGCGTCGTAATACATCAGCATGTCCACAGGGGAGTTCTGCGCGGCGCACAGGAACGCGGCCGTGAAGGCCCCGCCTTCATGCGTGGAAATAGCCCGCGCCGAATACGGGAAGTCCGTCGTCCAGTTTTTGATGTAGTTCCATTCGTCGAGGATTGATTCCGCCGTCGAGTAGCCGTTTTCGTCGAGTATCCGCCTCACATCGCGCGACTGCGATTCGAGGCGCGGAACGCCCCCACTGTACACGTGCCAGGAGAAGAAGTCTATGGGCGTCCCGCGCTCCCGCTGCCACTTGACGAACTCCTCCGCCCAGTCCATGCGGAAACCGAGCGCCGGTCCGCCGATCTTCAGTTCCGGAAAGCGGCCCTTCAGATGTTTCGCGACGGTTTCGTAGAACGCGAAGAACTCCGCCTTGGTGCCCTGCCATTGGCAGCTCTCCGCGCGACGCTCGTCAGGCTGGGCGTCCGCCTCGTTCCAGATTTCCCAGTACTCGATGCCCCAGCGGTGGCCGCCGCACCAACCTTCGTTGCAGTGGAGAATCACGTGCTCGCAGATGCGCGCCCATTTTGCGAAGTCCGCCGGGGGGAAGACGTGGTACTTCTTGATCCCGTTCTCGATCGTCTGCCCCAGGCGGAAGAACGGTTTCGTACCGGCGGCGACAATTGTTTTGAGAAAGGCGTCCGTATAGACGAAATCATAGTTTGCAGGATCGTTCTCGTCTGCGCTGAAATCTGGGAACACGGCGGAGATGTCCACGGTATGCCCGTTAGATGTCGCCTGGTTTATGGAGTCGTGCGTCCGCGCGTAGGGGACGCGCAGCGCACGGAAGTCGGCAAAGTTGCCCCGGCTCTGATCAGAGCGGGCGGCAACGGGCCCATTATTGACCGCATTCATCAGTTTCACCGGGCCGATCTCCTTCGCTACGTCAACCGACACGAGCGCCGTCGCCGCGGGCTCAGCCGCATTGGCCGCAATCAAGAATGTTGCCGCAGCCGAGAGCATCAAGTATTTCATTTTGTCTCCTTGTCTTTTTCTTGCAAATTTGCCCCATAGATGAATATCGCTCCGTATGTCCAGTTCGGGTCGGGGATGCCGGGGTAGTTTATGCGATCCATCGTCAGCATGAGATAGCGGTACGGGCAACCCTCTGGCATCTCGGCAAGCGCCGGCCAGCCGCGTCCGTGCGGCCACCCCTTTGACTCACCCCACGGCGTCGGCGACATCTTGATGTCGCCTTTCTTTTCAAGCATGGGATAGGAATAGACGTAATACTCGCGGTCGACGCTTCCGCTCAGGCAGTGGCGAACGCCGTTTATCACTGCTATCGCAGTGCCGGTGGAGTCCTCCTTCACATTTGGCGAGAGCGGAACAAACCCGCCATCCCATCGATCGGACTCGAACATCTGCGCCCTGATGCCGCTCGGCGTGAATGTAGAGAGCAGAAGCCGCCACTTCCCCGCCCCCTTGTCGTAGATGCAGCATGGGTCTTCGTTCATGCCGCCGAGCCCAAGCGATTTCGCGCGCATTTCGGAAAGACCGTGCAGCGGACTCGCCTTCGACCACACGGCGTTGACGCCGCCGCGAGCGCGTCCGCCTGTCTCGGCTCCTGTGGAGAAGTTGCATGCCCATCCGCGCCATTCCCCGCTTTCGTCGTCAAGGAATATATGCGGCGCAAGGTCGTTTCGAAGGAGTCCGTCGCCATAGTCGAAGAGGATCGAACCCTCAAATCGCCACCCATCCGACGGCTTCGCGGGGTCAATGCTTCCGACGGCACAAGCGGAACCGTGCCGTGCGGAGAAAGTAAAGAAGAGCCGCCCGCCTTCTCTGTAAAGCGCACCTTCGCGCCCACGCGTCACGAATCTCACGTCTGCCTGTCCGACTCCGGCGGAAAGCGAAGACGTAACCTGTGACATGCCGCCGTCGGAGCGGACTGAAAGCTCGCGCAGAAAACTCTTTCTCCGCGGGTCAAAGCCATTCGGCCACTTGTCGTATCTGACGAATCGCGTATCGCCGCCCTTCGAGGCGAAAACCGCCGCGCTTCTCACTCCGTCCACCGAAAGGTGCATTGTGTATGGCGGCGCAACATTGGTCGGCGCGGCAAAACTCGCACATACGTTGCCCTTTGCATCTACGATGCGCATTTCGGCTGGAAGCCGAGTCACCTCTGCCTTGTAGTGCGCCGACGGCACGAACGAGACACCATCGGGGAACGACATTTCAGCATCGAAAACGTTTCTTCCACGCCACACGCACTTGAAGTCGAGATCGCAGGGCGAGAAAGCTGCGCATCGCTCTTCTTTGCCAGCGAACGAGTCTGTCACCGCCATGACAGAGCCAGCCGCCATCGCCGCCGTAAGAACTGCTCCACACGCCATCCTCATCTACGCCGCCCTCCTTTCGACATGTTTCACCGCCGGCTCTATCCAGCCCTCGCACCCGTCTTCCACATAGCGCATGCCGCCGACAAAGAAACGTCCTCCGATGTGCAGAAGCCCTACATTGCCAGGCCCGACATGGCGAACTGGCGCGGCAAGATTCGCATCGGTCACGACGACGCCAGTCGGATTCCCCTTGCCACCGTATATTCCAAAGAGGAATCGGCCAGCCGCCGCGTCCCATTCCGCCGTCTGTATCCCCATCAGCGTGAAGCCAGTGTCGAGGTCGTGCCGCTTTTGCAACTTGAAGTCGCCAGAGTATTCATAGACGTGGTTCTGCTCGTGCGTCGCGGGGAGACCTCCGACTAAGTAGAATTTTCCATCGCGGCATGTCATCCCGCCCGCGCCATGCAGCATATCCGGCAAATCCCAAACGCCAGCTGGATCTAGTGTCGCGCTGCTGTAGGCGCGCACCTCGCTGACGGCTGAGTTCAGCTGGTTGAACCTGCCTCGATTCACGGCGACATAGACCTTACCGCCGTCGCAGCACAAGTCCCCATGGTGATTAGGAACTTCCCGCATAGTGAGAACCGACCCAGAAGTGTCCGTCTTGACCAGCTTGGTTGTGAACGACCAGTAAAGAAATTGGCCGTCTGTCGCGACGCCCTGGAGATGCCCGCCGTAGACCCCTCCACACCGTATCGCGCCATCTCCTGGCGAAACGGCAAAAAGCGCCTTTGCGCACAACGCGACGACTACTGCTACGCACGTGATTTTCACTTCACGCCCTCCTTGCCCTTGCCGGCATCCATCGCCCAGCTGTCGACGGAAAGAAGATCGTTCTTAGAGTCTCCCATGCGCACCCTGTTGTCCCATTCCTGTCCATGCCAAACGCGGCGGATCTGCCGCGCCTGTTTCAGCGTCCGCCCGGAAGCAGCCGCTTCGCGGGGTTGCCTTTCGGCATCCCTCTTTCCTGCGACACGGGGGGATGTCTCGCCTTCAAGCTTGACGTCTTCGAAGACGAGATTGCGGAAGGGACGCTTTGGAGTGTCGTCGAAGATCGACGGCTCGCGAACCCTGCCGCGAACTTGACGGAAGGCGATTCCGTCGAATACGCTGTCCGTCGCGTGCTTGTAGTAGAACTTGCAGAAGCCCTTCGCGTCGATCTGCATGTCGCGGAAGGAGATGTTCGAAATGTCCACGCCGTGCTCAGGACACGACCACGCGCCGACTGCATTGACGGCGTAGCGCGTGTTCTCTATACGGATGCCGGTAAACGAGCAGTCGCGGATCACACCGTTCCCGACGCCGAGGCGTATAGCGTTGCAGTCCGACGAGAACGTGCAGTTGGACACCGTGATGTCCGCGCATGGACCGTCGTTCTTCAAATGGCCCTGCCCTGCGGCGCGAAGCGTAATGGCATCGTCGGCAGTAGAGATGTTGCAGTCCGTCACGCGGACGCGACGCGAAGAGTCGATATCGAGTCCGTCGCCGTTGTAAGTGTGCGGATTCCTGACGGTATGGATGTTCGCCCTTTCGACAACAACATCCTCGCAGCCGTATATGAAGCAGCTCCAGTAAGGCGCATCCGCGATTTCGATGTCGCGAATCGTGACATTCCGGCTCTCCACGAACCAAATCATCTGCGCGGGACGCCACGGTATTCTGAGCTTGGTCGGAGGATGCGAACCGTCTGGCATCTTGAGAAACGCCCCGACATTCCCGTCAACTTTCCCCGGGCCGCGCAACGTCACATTTTCCTGTTCGACACACAGGATCAGATGCCCACCGCTGATGTTGTCGCCGCTGCCGAGGCGGCCCCAGTTCTGCGGCGCGACATCGAGCGCGTTGTAATCCTCCTTGTCGGGGCTGCCTTTCAGCACGGCCCCTTCGGCAATGTGAAAGTCCACCCCGTTCTTGAGGAACACGCTGCCGCACAAATAGATGCCTTTCGGCAACAGGACTTCGCCACCGCCAGCTGCGCTCGCGGCATCTATCGCCCGCTGGATTGCCGCCGTGTCTTTTGTCTCGCCGTCGCCCTTCGCGCCGTAGTCTCGGATGTCAAACGCGCCGTGCGCCGAAAGCGCGGCAAGGGCCACCGCCAGGATTATCCCGCATAGTGTTTTCATTTTCCTCTGTTGTTCCCCCTGCAGATGGACGCATGGCTACCGGACAATGATGCAAAAGCTCGCGGACTGGCATTCGTAGCAGCCGATATCGACACGGCCCGCCCTGCGCTTGTTGCCGGCGAGGTCGAACGCATTTTTCATCCATTCCTGGTTCGTGCCGGCATCGCGCGCGGGGCTGCCGGACGCGAGGGAATAGTCGCCGTTGGCGGCATTCTTGAAAAGAGGATCCTGGTCGTAGAGGCATGTCTCGACCGTGCCCTGCGCGGCCGCGCCCTCGTCCGCTCCCGCGTCCTTGAAGTTCGCCGCCGTGCCGGTGCTGCCGTCGGAAAGCGTGTTCCCCCAGGAAATCACATTGCGCAGAACGACATCGGCAGAGGCCGCGAGGGAAACGCCGGCGCATGTCGCGCCCGCGTTTGTGTTCCTGTTGCTGGCCACGGTGCAGTTCTCGACCGTGCCGTTCGAAAGATAAATGCCACCGACGCTGGTTTTGCCGGATGTCGAGTTGCCCGCGACAAGACAGTTGCGCAACGTGGCCGTGGCGTTGTTTACGGAAACGGCAGAGGTGCTTCCGGCATTGTTCGTGATGACGCAATTTGAAAGCTGCGCGCCGGCACCGGTGAGAGAAACGGGGTTCTGCCCGGAACATCCGGCTACCTCGCAATCGCTGACGACCGCATTCGCCCCGCTGACGACAAAACATCCATAGTTATTGCTCGTGCAACCGATGACGCGGCATTTCCTGACGGTGGCGGCGCCTGTGACGCTAATGCCGCAGATGCAGTTGAGCTTGGTCGTCTTCAGAATGTTCGATACTACGCAGTCGACAATCTGGCCTCCGGATGCCGTAATCCCCGCACGCGTCCCTGGCGTAGCAGCATTGGAAATCTTCCCGGCCGTATGGATGACGCAATTCGTCACAAGCCCATTCACGACATGCATGAACGCGCTGACATTTTGGGCATTATTCTTGCCCGCAGACGGGGAAGCTACATTCTTTACGGTGAACCCAGAGACAACGGCATTAGCATTGTCTATCCGAAAGGCATGGCTCCATTTGTTGTTGACGCCGGCGAGCATGGTTTCCCCAGGACCGGCAACTGCGATCACGCTTACCGCGTTCGTCAAATTGTAGGCTGGCGTGGTGAATTGATAGGCTTGAGCCGCATTGGAACTAGTGTAAGGCAAACTCGGTATGGTGTATGTGCCGACCCGGACCTTGACAGTATCGCCATTTTGCGCGACGGCGAGTGCTTTTGTCAATGACGCAAAAGGCTCGTCGCTCGTGCCAGGATTGGTGTCGGCGCCATCGGTCGCAACCCAATACTCGGTGGCGCGAGCCTGAAGCGCGGCCGCGAAGAGAAGCGCCGCCACGATGCGGAATGCAGAATGCGCAATGAGGTTGCGCAGCTTGACACATATGTTGTTGCAGCTGTTTGTCATTGTTGTTTTCCTTTGTGGTTTTGAAATTGCCTTTACAAGTTTCATGTCATTATACGCCATCTTTCCCCTGAGCACAATATAGCCTAAAGGATAGGGGGGCTCGCCTCGCCAAACAAGGTGATGTGCAGTCCATGTGTGCCACAACGGAGAAGCGACAGCAGGCGAAACCTTTCATTTCTCTTTTCCTTTCGTGTCACGCCTCATCCGGTATTTCTCAATTGTGACGGGGCCGATAAGTCCTGCGTCCTGAAGAGGCGAATTGACGCCGAAATAATTCCAGGTCGAAAAGCCAACCCGCCCTTTAGACGGTCGTTCGGTATTGCGGAGAACGAAATCCGGAATTCGCTTGAGCGGCCGACCGATCGATTCCGTCGCAGCCCGCGCGTTCGCTTCGCCCCATTCGCAGTCATCCGGTTCGAGTTCGTCGCCGACGAGACGGTTGTGCCAGGTTGTGGCGACTTTAACGACAAGGCGGTTGTGGGGGCCGTCGACAAGCGCCTCCGTGATATCAACGCGATAAGGCGCGTGCCAAAGCGTGACGAATTTCCTGCCGTTCAGGGAAACCTCGGCCGTTACGGAGACTTTGCCGAGATCGAGAACGAACCGATCTGCACCCGCCATGAGATCGGTTCGCCTCACGCCATCGGAACATTTCCGCGACCAACCTTTCGTCGCGATATCCTTCTCGTAGATCGCAGTCCCAGAAAAAAACCGGATGCCCGGCACGGGCGATTTTGAAAGCGATTGAAGACCGTCGAAATTGACGGCCGTCGCCGGGGCGCCCTTATCGGGTTCGAACGAAACCTTCCAGTCGCCATCGATGCCCACAGCATAAAGAAACTCGTCTTCCGGCGGTTTTTTCTCTGGTGCCTCTCCCGCGCGGCGGAAGACGACGAACATCGATTCGAGCGGGGCGAACGTGAAGTCGAGAATCGTCCGCTCGCCCTCGACACGCCAGAACGTCACGTCGCGAGTCTCGCCCGTTTCCGGATTCCACATTTCGGGGATGCGACCGGCGACGCGAAAAGCGAGGGATTTAGAAACCGTTTCCGCCGCTGTGTTGCACACGAAGAAATACGGCACGTCGCCATCTTTGCGCGCGCAACCCATGACGGGGCGCACGTCGTTCTTTTGTCCGCCGATCACCTCAATTGGAGGCGGCACCTTAAGCGCAGCAAAAGCCTCATCCATCGTTCCTGACGTAAAAACGCGCGGCCGTGGCATATCCCACAACAACGTCGCGATCTGGCGAACCTCGGCATCTGCCGCATCACCACCCGAAAGACCGCTCGCGCGCACAAAGCGCCGAGGTGCCCAGACGGCGGCGCCGGCTTCTACAAGGTCGCGGAGTTTTCGCGCGACGGCGAGCGGAATGCCCCCGTCGCCGCCCGGGGGCAGCCGCACGAGACGATAGCGGCGGCCAGACGGCAGAGCGACATCACCGCCCGGCAGAACCGAAAGCGAAGACACGAAAGCTTCGTCGCCAATCGCGTCAAACTCCTGGCCTTCCGGTCGGTCGCGCCAGGCGATCGCGTCGACTATCGGCTCGCCATGCTGAAGCATGGCCTGGCAACGATTCAAGTAGGCGAAGTAGGTTTTACCCGGCTCAAACCACGTGTTGCCTTCGCCAAAATGCGTGCCCCAGTAGCCAAATGTATTGCCCGGCGCCCAACGCGGATCGAACGGCTGGTGCACCCAGTGGTGAAGCACAAGGCGGTTGAAGCCACGCGCGAACGTGGCGTCACCGAGATCCTTGAGGTCGCACGGCGCCACAGTCCACTTGGAAAGGGACGGCATGCCCGTGAACGCCTCGGCGCCAATCGTCTTGCGCGCAAAGGCCCGGCCTACGGCACCGACATGGGCCGAATAGGCGCCGAATTTCCGCACGTCACGCGTGCGCACCCAAAATTCCTGCATGGGCAAATCGGCCCTGGCCGCCGTATCGTAGTCATCGAAAAGCGGCTCGTTGCCATAGGGTTCGAGCTGGAACTGAAGGCCCATTTCGGCGCAGCGCGCCTTGATTTGCCGATAGTGGTTTTCGGAAACAAGCTCGTTGATCGTCTTGAGCAAATCTTCCTTGAACCGCCCGCCCCGCGGCATCTCGGCTCCGGCTAAAACAGGAAGAAAGGGAAGCGGGTCGTAGCCACGGCGACGGCAAAATTCACCTCGGAACGACTGCGTCCAGCTGCATGGCCCGGATTCGTAGCTATCCATGGTCACATGGCGAAAAGATTTTCCAACGAGCTTTCCAAGCCTGGTTTTGAGTGGAACGAGCACATGGTCGAGGTGTATCTTCACGGCCTCCGCCGACATCTTGTCGCACTCGAGTGCGCGATCTTGAATATCGTCCGGCGATGGCGTAGGGCGATTGTCAAGCGCGCAATAGCCGAAGCGGTAGTTCCAGCCGTCAAACGAGGTCTCGCCGATTTCACGATACCAGCCAAGAGGCCCGTGTTCGGGCTCCGGCGGACGAGCTGGCACCGGGCACTTTGTCCAGACGACACCTTTCATCGCGTGTTCAGGGGATATCCACGTGCCGCCGGAGACGGAGAACCCGGGGCAGATGTGCATACCAAGCTCGAGGCCAAGGCGATCGGCCTCCTCGGCAGCAAACTTCAGATGACTCCACCAGACATCGTTCATGTAGCTCATGCCGGCGCAGAACTGGTTTTCCATCGGCTCGCCGCACCACGGCCCGCCATGCGAGGCGATCGTGAAAACAGTGGCGCCGCCGATACCGGCCGATTTCATCGCCGTGAGGTCGCGGCTTATGCCGTTGGAGCTCACATTGTAGCCGACCCAATGCCACCAAGCATGGACAAACGCCTCACGCGGCGGAGACTTGAAACGCCGCTCCAACTCCCCGCCTGCCGCACAAGTTAGGCCTATGCAAGCGAGATGCCCAAGCAAAAAGGCGACTGGTTTCCCTGCTTTCATCCTAGATTATCTGAATACGAGCGTCGCGGCGGAGGAGAAGTCGCGGTGGGCGTCGATCGGCCAACCGCACGAGGCGTGCTTGCCGCCGTTGCGGATCACCATGAAATCCCATCGGTCGCCAAGCCTGGGCTCGCCGCCGAGGGATTCGTAGGGGATGGAGATGTCAAGCGTCCAGCGATCGTCCGAGAATGCCGGCGTCGCCTTCGCGCCGGAATCCCACAAGAGGTCGTCGTCGCTCGCGTCCCACACGCCGCCCGCGGGCGTGACGGCGATTTGCCGGCAAAAGCCGTTGCCCGTATCGATGAAGATTTCGATCGATTCGTCCCGCCAGTTGGTGTGCGCGTCGTGCTTGTCGGTGCCGCGCTCGAAATCGGGGTCGTCCTCCTCGCAATCGGCGAAAACGCGCAGTGCTTTCGTCTCTCGGCAAATCTTGAAGCGCGTCGGCTGGGGGATGCCGCGCCGGGCCTTGGAGGGGAGCCAGGGGCATTGGTCCAGCGTATTCGCGCTGACTTTCGTGGATAGCTCCAGGATGACGCCGCCCAGCCTGGCCTTGCGCGATTCCTCGGCGAGCGCCGCCCAGTCCTCGAGGCATCCGGCCTCGACCGCCACCTCGCCGGCCGCGCGCCCGTCGCCCTCGGCGGCCTTGGCGGCCGCGGCGAGAAGCTCGCGCGCCTTCGCCTCCATTTCCTTCGTGATGAAATCCGCCGCGATGCCGCGCGGGTTGTGCTCGTAGTAGGTGATGTGCTTCTTCATCGCGCCCCACGCATCGGCGAACAGATTGTGGTAGGCCTTCATCGGCTCGGCGGCCGGGCCATAGACGTGGCGGCAGAAATCATCGACGAGCGCATCCATGTCAATATCCGGGTCGAAGGCCGCCATCGCCCAGGCATAGAGCGAAAGACGCGAGGTGTTCTGGAAGATGCGGTGCTTGGGAAGCGCAGGACCGACGCCGGACGCGGCGATCCGGTTCAGGTCCACGTTCAGCTCCGTTTTCACGCGCCTGAGGCCCATGTCGCGGAAGACGCGCATCTCGTCGCCGATGACGCGCCACAGCGGGCGGCTCACATGCGAACGGAACACGTCGAACTCGTAGCCGTAGAGCGCGGGCGGCGCCTTCTCGGCCCAGCGGCGGAACTCTTTCATCGAGTGGACGTTGGAGGGGCAGTCTGGATCGCCGAGATTGTGGTAGTAGCAGCGGTTGTACTGCCCGTATTCCACATATTCGAGCCCCGTGATGTCGATGCCGGGCACGTCGCGGTATTCCTGGTAGCCAAGCCCCGCGAACCGGATATCTGGCAGTTCCTTCACGATGTCTTCGCGCAGCTTCGCGTAGAAGCTCCACCAGCGCGCCGACTTGTCCGGATTCGCCGTGCACTCCGGGCATTCGCAGCGAATCGTCGTATCGGCAGGGTAGATGTTGGCGATGGGATACTTGCCGGCGCGGAGTTGCGCGACGATGTTCGAGACAATGTAGTGGCGGAAGCCTTCGTTGCTCCAGCAGCCGGCGCCGCCGCTTCGACTGCCATTGACGAGGGCGAGCCATTCGGGATGGGCTTCGCGGATTTTCTTGTCGCGGATTGCCACATAGTGGTCGCTCGCGATGCGCACGAAGTCGATGTCGGCGAGGACTTCGGGGGAGTTCATGTCGCAGTTGAGGAAGACTTTCGGAAACCAACGCTCGGTCGGCGCGTGGCGATGCATCCAGATCGTGCAGATCGACATTTCCCGCAGGCCGAACGCGGGGCGGTACTCCTTCTCCCACGGCTCGACGTCGAAGCGCGAGAGCTTCGGCAGAAACTCGCCCGTCTCGCCTGGCCAGTACCAGCGCGCGTCGAGGCGTTCGCGCAGGAAGGCGTAAACGGCAAAGAGCGTGCCGCGCGGCGTGTTGCCCCTGAGGACGATCCTGCCCGGCGCGGCTTTCACCGAGAACACGTCGTCAATCGCACCGGTGTCGTCCGAAACGAGGCTGATGACGTCCGTCTGCGGCGCGGCGGAGGCTTCCACAACCGGGAACTCCGCCCCAGAGATCTTTTTAAGCGTCGTTGCGAGCTCGCCCGCCGCGTAGCGCATGTGGCGCGACGCGCCATCGGGAACGACGATGCTCCATGACGTCTTGCCGTCGGCGAAAAGCGCGTTGCCGCCGTCCGCCGCAAACGAAGCGAGAGCCACGCCGACGGCAAGCGCGAAAAACGCCGTCTTCATCGTGTTTGTCTTTCCGTTCACGTTATTCTCCTTTCGCTTTGTCCTCCGCTATTCCGGCAGTCGCCAGACGAGGCGGCAGCCATGCGCGGCGACTGATGAGCTGTTCGCGTTGTCCATGTTGCGGGTCGGGAATGCGCACCAGGGAGGGGTCTGGCTCCAGCGGCCGCCTTTCACGACGCGATAGATGCCATCGCTGCGCTTCTTATCCTCGGGCACCGGCGCGCCTACGGGATCGGCGGCCACGCGGGAACCGTTCCAGCCGCCGGCGAACTCCGGCGAGGAGACGCGGTTGCCGGAGAAGTAGTCGAGCGTGCATTCGCTGGCGTTGCCGAGCATGTCGTAGAAGCCCCATGCGTTGGGCTTGTACGAACCGACGACCGCCGTGCCGTTCGTCTCGCCGCAGTCGAACGGCGGGGGGACGAGCGCGCCATCGGCGTTCTGGACGAAGCCGCCGTTGAAACGGTAGCGGCCGCGCACGTGGAGAGTCGTGTTGGTGGTGGAGCTCGCGGAGCTTATCCCCGTCGTGCAGCCCTGGCGCGGCGCAAGGCCGTCGCCGCCCCAGGCGTCGGTGGCGCCGGCGCGCGCGGCATACTCCCACTCGCACTCGGTCGGCAAATCAAAGAACTCGCAGCCGGTGCGCTCGCGGAAAATGCCGATGAGGCCCGACGGATCGACATGCGTCCCGTCGTTTGGCCAGCAGCAGCCTTTCGAGGCGCTCCCGCGCAGGCTGTTCCAGGACGCGTTCGACACCGGCCTCAGCTCGCGCCGCCCGCCCGTGAACTCGCGCCGCTGGTCGCCGAACCAGTCGCCGGTGATCAGCCTCGCCTGCCCCTGGGTCAGTTCGAATACGGCAAGGTAGTAGGGGCGTGCGAACGTGACCGTGACGACCGGGGTGCAGTTCCAGTCGGTAAAGGCGTTAGACATCCAGCCGAGTTTCCCCGTCCCTGGCTCGACGAGGCGGAAGACCATCTTCGTCGTCTTGTACTCGTCGGTCCACCCGCCGTCGCGGCGCTGGGGATTTGGGCATTCGTCCATGAAGGTTATGGGATAGGGGTCGGAGGACGTGGCCGAAGTGCCTTTCGAGAGATCGACGACCATGTACTTCGCCATCCGCGCAGGAACCTTTTCAGAGGCGGCGGCTACAAGATCCGGAAGCGCCCCGATGCACAGCGCCAATGGCACGATGCGCAAAGCGCGGCTTATGTGCCGCGAGAAGCCGCCTCCAACCTCAGTTTGCACCGCAAGCGCGGCAAAGCGCAGTGGTTTTACAGCACTTAGGTTCATAGATATTCCTTTCCCATGGTTATGGGGGTATTATACACCCGCAGCGGGAGCCGCACAACCTATCCTAAAGGATAGGGGCGGGGAATCTCGGGATATGCTAAAATATATGAGATGACTCTACTTGCCGCACTACTCGCAACGATTACGTCGGTCGCCGGAATTCGCGACGCCGTGTGGAACAGCTCTCATGTCGGCGAGACATTTGACGTCGTCTGCACCGTCGTCGCCGAGATGGACAAGGACAACCCAGGCCACACCGCCTACGCCATCGCCGACGACACAGGGAGCGCGTATGTAAAGTCATCTGGGCGACTCCCCCTCGTCGTCGGCTCTGTTTCGCGGCTCGTCGGCCACATTGAAGTCGAAATTGTTGAGTTGCTCACGGTATTCGCCGTAGTGCTTGTAGTTCACATCGTGGATGCCGACGGTTATTCCCCAGTAGATGCGATCGCGATGATTGCCACTGAGGTTGAAGTCATACTCGCCGATGTAGCCCTTATGGGCACGGTCGAGGGTGTAGGCTGTGGCAGGCTCATAGTACCACGTGTTATCGTCGGCACTGTAGTTCCAGTTGTCGGCATACATATAGTCAAGCTGGTTACAAGAGGCATAAGGATGGTCGTTATCGGGCACGCCGCTCGAATTTGCAGGGAAAAGCAATCCCTCATACTGTTTTATATAGGTGAGCTTGTTCTGCGACGCGTTGTTGAGCTGTCCGGCTGCCGAGAGTATGTAGTCGAAGTTACGACTCTTATGGTAGTTGAACGCGAAGTTGAGGTACGAGCTCTGTCCGCTCTTCATCGCCCAGACGAAGCCTGCCTGGTCGAAGCTCATGTTGGTCTTCTTGCCCTCGGCGAAGGCTTGTCCGTCTTGCTGCGAGACGAGTCCGAACGACACGTTAGCGCTGGAACGGCGGAAGAGTCCGATGCCGGCGGGGTTGGTGCCGATGGTTGAGATGTCGGCGCCGAGCGCATCCATCGCTCCACCCATACCCACGTAGCGAGCCGTACCGTTGAGGTCTTCGGTCACAATCTTTGCATTCTCATAGGTTTCCTGTGCTGACCCTGCCATCGCCGAGAGCAGGAGCGCAGCGGTAAATAGATACTTTTTCATATTTCACATTATTATATTATTCATTATTCATTCATCATTAGCGCAGCGCCTTACCGTCTTCCGCCGAAGCTACCGCCACCACCGCCTGAGCGACCGCCGCCGAAGCCTCCGCCACCACCGAAGCTACCGCCAGAGGAACGGCTGCCGCCGAAGCCTCCACCGCCGCCGAAGCTGCCCGACGAACGCGAGGGTGAGCTGGAGCTGGGGGTATAGCTGCGTGTGGGCGTTGAGCTGCTGCGCGAGCCGCCGAAGTTGCCGCTTCCGTTGCTATAGACTCCTGAGCGCGAGGGTGTATAGGTGCCGCGCGTGCCTGCGCTGGTGCCTGCACCGCGACTGACTGCCGTGCCGCCGAATCGTCCATTGCCGAAGGTGGTGGTGCGGCCGTTGCTCACGCCACGTGTGCCGCCATAGTTGATACGACCGTGATTTTGTGTGCCCGAGGGTCCATTGTAGCTATAGTAGTGGCCGCCATACCAGGGATAACCGTAGCCATAGTAGCCGCCGTAGCCATAGTACCAGGGACGATACCAACCGCCATACCAGCCGCCGTAGCCATAGTACCAGGGGTCATACCAACTGCTATACCAAGGATAGTACCACGAGTCGTACCAGGGATAATAGCCCAGACCGGCACGCCAGTAGGGTCCGTAGCCCCAGGAACGATAGTACCACGGGTCGTAGAAACCGTAGTAGTCGTCGAAACGGCTCATGCGACGGCTGTAGCGGAAGTCGTCATCATAGTCGTCGGCCCAATACTCCTGAGCAGGAGCTGCGGCGAAAAGTGTGTCAACATAGGTGCTGTCGGGATAAAGACCGTCGCCTGCTTCGAAGTCGATGATGTCGTTACCCTCGCCGATGGGCTGGTAACGGCTGCGGAAACGACCACGACGGTTATACTCGTCGACGTCGCGATTGCTGCCGACATAATAGGCAGGCTCGTCGCGCTCAACGGCATGAGGCCGGTTGGTCACAACTTTGTCGGACGACTTCTTCGGAACGAAGTAGAGGTCGTCGTCCTGAGCGGTGGCCGTTGATGCCACCATCAGGGTAAGCATTGAGAGCATCCAAATCTTTTTCATTTTCTTCTTATTTTTATTGTTTATTTTCATTCACGATGCAAAAATACGACGAATTACAATGCAAAAATAGGGAAAAACCCTAAAACTTGATAGGTTTTTCCCTATTTTTTGTAATTTTGCAGGAAATTTTAACGCAGAAACACATGAAATACTTAGTTGCCGACTTCAAGATTACGGCCTCAAACGAACTACTGACAAGCACCGCGCGCGACGTGTTGTGTTCGCTGGTGAGCGAGGCAGGGTTTGAATCGTTCGAGGAAACACCCGAAGGCGTGAAGGCCTACGTGCAGGAAGAATTGTTCGACCGCCCCATGCTCGAAACCATACTGGCCGAATGGCCATTGCCCGAGAGCACGGTGGAATACACCATGGAGGAAGCCGAATATAAAGACTGGAATGCGGAATGGGAAACGGCTGGCTTTGAACCGATTATCATCGACGACCGCATCAGAATCTACGATGCACGCAACGCCTCGGCAGTGCCCGATGCTCACTCTGAAGGAGAGCCGACTGAGGCAGGACTGATTCAGATTGGCATTGAGGCTCGCATGGCTTTCGGCACCGCCACCCACGAGACCACACGCATGATGGTGGCAGCCCTGCTCCGCACCGACGCCACGGGCAAGAGCGTGCTCGATTGCGGATGCGGAACGGGAATCCTCGGCATCGTGGCCGCCAAGCTCGGCGCCGCACACGTGGTGGGCTACGACATCGACGAGTGGAGTGTGGAGAACGCACGCCACAACGCCGCGCTCAACGGTATCGACGACATGGAGGTGTTCCACGGGTCGGCACAGGTGCTCTCGCACGTGAGCGGACTGTTCGACGTCGTCATGGCCAACATCAACCGCAACGTGCTGCTCGACGACATGGGCGCGTTCACCGAGGTGATGACCAAAGACGGAATGCTGCTGCTGAGCGGGTTCTACGAAGACGACATCGCCCTGCTCAACGAGAAAGCCGCCGAACACGGATTGCACGAGACGTTCCGCTCAACCGAAAACGGATGGGCTGCACTGGCCTTGAAGAGGTAATCTAATCTTTTTCTTCCGAAATGGTAAGCTGTTTCAGGTCGTAGAAAGAGCCGTTATAGACGTTGAAGTCGACAAAGCCCTTGATGCCTGGCAAACGGCCGGCATCGGTGTGCTGCCAGAACTTCCAAGGCCCTTCATACTGAATCTTGTCGACATAGTAGTGGGCTATCCAATAGGGATAGTCATCGAACACGGGCGCATTGAGATACTGCTGCTTAAATTTATAATAGGTATAAAGGATGGGCTTCACGTGGTAACGGTCTTCCACGACGTGAAGCCACGTGAGCACGTCGCGCTGGAAATCTTCCACGCTACGGTTCTCGGGCATGTGCTCAATGTCGAGCACCGGAGGCAGGTCGCCGTCTTCGAGTTTCACCTTGCTGAGAAACCACGCCGCCTGGTCGCGTGCTGACGACTTGTTGCTCCAGAAATGATAGGCTCCGCGAATGTAGCCGTTTTCGCGTGCCTGATGGAAATTGTCCTTGAACTTGGGGTCGAGGCGCGTGGAGCCTTCAGTAGCCTTGATCATGATGAAACGCAGGGGACACCCCGAAATCATACCATTGCGCAACTTGTTCCAGTCGATATTGCCCTGATAGTGGGAGATGTCGATGCCGTGAATCTCATAGCCG
>CACYNF010000060.1 GCA_902775595.1 uncultured bacterium
CTCCGACACCGGTCTGTTCTATCAGGTCACGAGAGACAGCGGCATCCTTTACAGCACGACACAGGTCATCGACTCCTACGTCCTGCACGCGATCACCAAGAACTCCAGCTTCGGATTCACCGCAGCAACAACGTTCTTCCAGTCGGTCGTCGCGTATTCAGGGACTTTCGTCGCGCAGTACCACGGCGCGGGCGATTCGCGCGGCATCAGGATGAGCTACCGCGCCGGGCTTGTCATAACGCTCGCCGCCGGCATTCTCGCGATCGCCGTAATTCCGCTTGGGCTTATGGTCGCTCCGTTCATGTCGGAGAATTCGGCTGTCGTCGCGCGCGCTTCCTCGTACTATGCCATAGTTTCGGTCGGGGCGATTGCGCTCTGCGGCCAGATGGCGGCTTCGTCGTACTTCACGGGCCGCGGGAAGACTCGGCTTGTCTTCTGGGTGAACGTTCTCGGCAATGCCGTCAACATCGCGCTCGACCCGATCCTGATCTTCGGGTTTTGCGGCTGCCCGCGTCTTGGCATGGCCGGCGCGGCATACGCGACTGTCGCGGCGATGTTCGTCCAGTGGGGCGTTCTCGCGTGGTGCGCCGAGCGCGACCTCCGACGGCTTCCTGGCGGCGGCGCGGCAGATGTGCCGCGCATATGGCCACTCGTCGGGAAGGTGCTTCGCTACGGCGTGCCGAGCGGAGCGTATTCGGCTCTAAACATCCTCTCCTTCACGATCTTCGTCTTCGTCACCGGTCGAATCGGCGACCAGGAGTTCGCCGTCTCGAACGCCTGCTTCAAGGTGAACTACTTCCTCTTCGCGCCGATGGAGGGCTTTTCGATATGCGCCGCCACCCTCGTCGGCCAGGCACAGGGGCGCGGCGATTCCGCCGCGGCGCACCGCGATGCGATGCGCACGCTCATCCTCGGGCTTTCGCTCGTCGCCGTCCTTTCGGCCCTCGCGGTCGCCTTCTGCCGGCCGATTCTCTCGCTCTTCGCCTCCCCCGGCGTGCAGCTCTCGACGTTCTATGCGCTCGGCTTCTGGCTCTTCCTGCTGATGGCCGCGTGGCAGGTGTTCGACGCGACCGACGTCATCGTGTCGGGTGCGCTGAAGGGCGCAGGGGACACGCATTTCGTCATGTGGTGGATGACTTTCTGCGCCTTCGGCCTGTGGCTGCCGCTCGTCTGGGCGGTCGCGAAGATGCACAACACGATGACGGCGCTATGGGGAACGATGGTGGTTTACGTTGTTGTCATCTGTGCAGGAACGCTCCTAAGATGGTATAATGGTGGCTGGAAGAGGATAAAGCTCGTATGAAATTCGAAGTCGCATACAGAACCGCCGACGGCAAGATGGCCGAGACGACTATCGAAGTCGCCGACCGCAACGCGGTGTATTCGGAACTGCGCCGTCAGGGCATAACGCCCATCTCGCTCCGCGAGGCGGGGATGAAGAAGCACGCCGCGGCGGCGTCGGGCGCATTGTACAAGGTTGCGAAGCTCGCCATCCTGCTTGCGATCCTGGGAATCGCGGCCGCCTCCGCCTGGTATTTCCTGCTTGCGGACGAGGGAACGAAGCGGCACATCAGGAACCTCGCGACGCCGTCGACGAAAGTCGACATGCACAGCAGCGGACAGGACGCCCCGCGCAGGGGAACCGGCGCAGTGAGCGTGAAGATATCGGAGTGAGCGAAGATGCTTAGGGAACTGACGAGGCTCTACGACGAATATGTCGACGGCTACAGGAATCCGGACGGGTCCCTGCCGAGTCTGATGCAGCTCAAGCGCACCCACACCGGCTTTGTCGTCAGGAACGCGGAGCTTATTGCCGACGGCGAAAAGTTCGACGCCGAGACGCGCGAGGCCGCTCTTGCCGCGGCGCTTCTCCACGACACCGGGCGCTACGAGCAGATAAAGGTCTACAATACCTTCCGCGACTCCGACTCGGTGGACCACGCCGTCTTTTCCCACGACATCGTGAGGGAGAAGGGCTGGCTTGGCGTTCTTGTCCCCGACGCGCGCAGGCGCGACGCGATCCTGAACGCCGTCCTGTACCACAACAGGCGCGAAATACCGGAAGGTCTCGATGCCCTCACCGAAGCCTGTTCGCACACGGTGCGCGACGCCGACAAGCTCGACATCTTCCGCGTGCTCGAAGACCAGGTGGAGCACACCGACTGGAAGGGCGACTCCCGGGCGTTCTGGAACCTCGCGGTCAGCGCCCCGCCGAATCCAGTGGTCGTGGACTGCATAGAGAAGGGGCTGCCTGTCGACTACCAGCACATAAAATCCCTTTCGGACTTTGTGCTCATCCAGGTCGGATGGATGCTTTCGGGTCTCCATTACCGGACTTCGCGGCGCATCTGCCGCGAGCGCGGGCACCTCGAGTTCCGCCGCAGTTTCCTGCACCAGCTGACGGACGACAAGTCAATAGACAGGCTTTGCGACATGGTGCGTGCCGCCGACGGGGAGTGATGCGATGAAGTTTGTCGTGACAGCCGGCCCGACGCGCGAACATCTCGATCCCGTGAGGTTCCTTTCGAATCCGTCGACCGGCAAGATGGGCTTCGCCGTCGCGCGCGCCGCTGCGATGCGCGGGCATGAAGTCGCCCTCGTGGCCGGCCCAGTCTCGCTCAAGACGCCGAAGGGCGTCAGGCGAATTGACGTGACGAGCGCGCGGGAGATGCTCGCAGCCGTCGAAAAGGAGTTGTTTGCCAATTCGCGGGACATGGTTCGTTATTCCAACGGGCGTGTCGGAGACGCGCCCCTACCGGTAGGGGCGGCACTCCGTGCCGACCGCATTTCGCAATGCTCCATGGTCTTCGTCTCCACGGCGGCGGTCGCGGACTGGCGTCCTGCGAAGTGCGCCGCGAGGAAGCTCAAGAAGGGGCAGATGTCGGGCATCCTCAAACTCGTCCGCAACCCCGACATTTTGAAGACCGTCGCCCGCAGAACAAAGACGACCCACTCACCCACTCGCCCACTCGCCCACTCGCCAACTTATCTTGTGGGCTTTGCCGCCGAGACGAACGACGTTCTCGCGGAGGCGCGGCGCAAGTGCCGCGAGAAGAACCTCGACATGATCGTCGCGAACGACGTGACGGAGAGGGGCTCCGGCTTTGGCGTCGACACGAACCGCGTGACTTTTGTGAGGAAAGACGGCTCAGTCGAGCGTCTGCCGCTTATGACCAAGCTCGCCGTTGCACGGCGGATCGTGAGGGAATGTGAAGACCTTTGTCCTTAACGGCTGGTCCGCGAGCGAACAGGCGTGGGATCTCTGCGCGTTCCCGCGCGACCGCGTGTTTTCGTATGTCGAGCAGCTGGAGGGGCTTCCTGAAAAGGCGGTCGAGGCGGAGGACGAAGTCGTCCTCGTGGGGTGGTCGATGGGCGGAAGCGCCGCACTTCGCCTCGCCGTGGCGTACCCAGAGAAGATAAAGGGACTCGTGCTTGTCGCCGCGACAGCGAGGATGATGAAGGACGACGGCTGGGCGGGGATGTCGGAGCGGCGGCTTGCCGCGCTCGAGGTAGGGCTCAAGATGACGCACGGCGAAGGGTTCTTCGGAATCTCCGACGGCAAGCCGAATCCCTACATGCTCGACGAGGAGCGAAATCTCGCCCGCGGGCTCGACTACTTGCGTGAAACAGATCTCCGCGCCTCGCTTGAGGGACTAAAGGAGTCAGGGCGGCTTAAGTGCCAGGTCGCGATCTTCCAGAGCGAGCGCGACGGAATCGTCCGCGCGGAGAACGCGGCTTATCTCAAGACGATATTCCCGCAGGCGTCGGTGACGATGGTCCCCGGTCCAGAGCATGCGCTCCCGATTTTCATACCAGGGCAGATAGACGCCGCCGTCGCCGCGGCGACATGCCATTGTGCGAGGTCCTGAACGCGTTGTCTGGGCAGGTGTTTTTTGGTACAATGTCATAAACCCATTTTCAAGTAAAACGAAAAACGCAACAAAGGAATAAAAAATGAAGAAACTGATGATTGGGCTCGTCGCCGCCGCGGCGATGGTCGGTTGCTGCACGCAGCCCTGCGACGGAATCAAGGATTCGGGGACGACATATATGGCCGATGCGCTTGCCCCGTATATCGAGAAGGGCGAGCTCCCCGGCGTGGTGAGCATGCTCTACAGCGACGGCGTGACCGAGACGGCGTGCCTCGGCTACGCAGATGTCGCCGCGAAGCGCAAGATCACCGCCGACGACGTCTACATGCAGTGCTCCCAGACGAAGGGCTTCTGCGGCGTGACGATCGCGAAGCTCGTCGAGGAGGGGAAGATCGGCCTCGACGATCCCGTCTCCAAGTACCTTCCCGAGTTCGCGACTCTCTGGGTAAACGGAGGCGAGACCAACGGCGTCAGGACGCTCGTCAAGGCGAAGAACGTCCTCACCGTGCGCATGTGCCTCAACCACACGGGCGGCTTCCCGTTCGAGACATGCGCCAAGAGGCCCGACATCAAGGGCGGCGGCTGGTCTGGCGGCGCACCCCTCAGGCAGAACGCCGCTGTTGCGGCCGCTTCGCCGCTTCTCTTCGAGCCCGGCACGAAGGTGCAGTACTCCAACACCGGCATCGACATCGGCGCTGCGGTCGTCGAGGTCGTGACCGGCATGAAGTGGGAGGACTACCTCAAGAAGGAGGTCCTCGATCCCCTCGGCATGAAGAGCACCTGGTTCTGGCCGACCGACGAGCAGCTGAAGACGCAGATCGAGATGTACGACTGCCAGAAGGGCGCGCCCGCGAAGTGGCGCCTCCAGAACGACCAGCAGCAGCGCCCGTACAACGACGGCCACGTGTTTGCGTCCGCCGGCGCTGGCCTCTGGACGACGGCGCACGACCAGTACAAGTTCTACAAGATGCTCATGAACCTCGGTGTCGGCGACAACGGCGTGCGCATCCTCAAGGAGGAGACGGTCAAGTCGATTCTCGCCGTCTCCACGCGTCCGAAGGGGCTTGGCGGCTACTCCCTCGGCCTTTCCGCCCCCGAGGTCGACAATGAGGACCAGTGGTTTGGCCACGGCGGCGCATGGGGCACGAACTGCTCCGTCAACTGGCACAGGAAGCAGCTCAAGCTTTGGGCCGTCCAGCTCTGCGGCGGTCCGCGTCCGTGGGACAAGGAGAGGGAAGAGGCGTCCGAGAAGTTCTTCAAGTCGGCCGTCGACTCGAGCGGCGTCGACGCGTACACCGGCCGCGTGAAGTAAAATTTCGCAAAATTGGCTGTCGTTTGTTTCGCATTAGTGCATGTTTCTTGCGGTGATCGTGGCATAATATTCGACAAACCACGGAAACCGGGGAAGCAATGCAATGAGCTATGCGGGAAGAATGGCGCGGCTGACCGCGCGAAAGATAGAGCAGACCAAGGAAAAGCAGGCGAGACTCGGCGCTCGCGACGAAGACGACTACGGCCTCGTTCTGCCGCCCGAGTCGTTCAAGGTCGATCTGCCAGTGCGCGACGCGACAGGGCAGTGGTCTGGCCCGCGCTCGTGGGCGGCGAACTTCCGCTGGCTCATGGAGAACCACCCATGCTACATAGACCCCGACGACGCCATCGCCGGGAGGTGGATGTTCATGCTATCGCGCATGCGCCTCGGCTACCAGCTTTCGCGATCCAACTTCGCGTTCGACTACTCTCACCTCGAGCCGGAGCAGAAGAAATACGACATCACGACCGGAATCGGCAAGGATGCCCACTTCGCGCCCGACTACCAGATTGGGCTCGAGCTCGGCTGGGGTGGACTGTTGGAGAAGGTCAGGTCGGCGCGTCTTGGGTTTTCAGCCGCAAAGAACGCAAAGAGCGCAAAGGAAAATCCTCTAAATCCTGTTAATCCTGTCAAAAACAGCTCTACGTCTCCTCGTATCTGCGTTGAAGACAACGCGGCGGAAGAGATTTCTTATGCCATAGGACTTCTCGATGCGGAGGAGCAGGCGATAATGGGCGTGATGGCGTGGACGCGCCACCTCGCAGCAGCTGCGGACGACCGTGCGATGACCGAGGATGACCTGGAACGCCGCGAAAACCTCATCGAGATGGCGCGCGTATGCTACAAGATTGCGGAGGCGAAGCCAGAGACGTTCCGCGAAGTCGTGCAGTGGATCGCAGTCTTCAACATGGCCTCGCGCACCTACAACCGCGACGGAGCGGGCGGACAGCTCGACGAGCTCTTGAGGCCCTACTACGAGCGCGACAGGGCGGCGGGGATACTCACGGACGAGGATGCGGAGTTCTATGTCTTCTGTCTCCTTCTCAACGATCCGCACTACTACCAGATCGGCGGACCTTCGGCGGACGGGAAAGACCAGACCTCCCGAATGAGCTACATAATCCTCGAGGCGGCGAACAAGCTCAAAAGCTCATGCAACCTGACGATCCGCGTATGGGACGGAATGGACCGCGGGCTCTTCCGGCGCGGCGTTGAGGTGCTTCTTGCAAACCGACTCGGCTTTCCGCGCTTCTCCGGCGACAAGGCGCTTGTCGAGGGCTTCATGAAGAACGGATACTCCGCCGAGCTCGCCCGCCGCCGAATAGCGGTCGGCTGCAACTGGATGTCGCTTCCCGGCCTCGAATACACACTGAACGACGTCGTCAAGATCAACATCGCCAAGGTTTTCGAAGTCGCGTTCGAGGAGTCTGATACACTTGAAGAGCTCGAGACAAACTACAGGAGGCACTTCAAGGCGGCTGTAGAGGTTACGGCGAAGGGTATCGACTTCCACCTCGCGCACCAGTACCTGAACGAGCCGGAACTCTTGCTCAATCTTCTTTCGCACGGCCCGATAGAGAAGGGTAAGGACGTTTCTCATGGCGGGGCGACATACTACAACATGGCGATAGACGGAGCGGGGCTTGCGGTTGTCGCGGACAGTTTCGGAGCGATCGAGCAGCGCGTGGTCAAGGAGAAAGCCGTTTCGTTCGCGGAGCTGAAGTCCGCCGTCGCCTCGAATTTCGAGGGCGAGGACGGCGAACGTGTCAGGAAGATCATGGACTCTGCCGGACGCTACGGCGCAGGCGGCACGGATGCCGACCGCTGGGCGGTGAAGCTTACCGAGATATTGAACGGCGAAATCGCGAACCACACGACGCCGGACGGCTTCAAGCTGATCCCCGGCTGGTTCACGTGGGCTGACACCCTGCGCTTCGGACGTGCCGTCGGCGCGACACCGAACGGGCGCAAAGCGGGCGAGCCGATCTCGCACGGAGCGAATCCGCTGCCCGGCTTCCGCAAGGACGGCGCGCTTACCGCGATGGCGGCGGCGATCGCGTCCGTCCAGCCAGGCTACGGCAACACGGCGCCGTGGCAGCTTGAAGTGGACATCGGCCTTGCGAATGACGCGGAGGCGGTCGAGAAGATCATGGCGCTCATAGAGGGGCACTTCAACCTCGGCGGGACGCTCGTCAACATCAACGTCGTCGATGCCCAGAAGATTTTCGCCGCGCACAAGGATCCGTCGAAGTATCCCGACCTCGTCGTGCGCGTAACGGGCTTCACGGCGTACTTCAACTCGCTTTCCCCCGCCTTCCGCGAGCTGGTTGTGAAGCGGCTGATAAGGGAGGCTGTCTGAAGTGCTGCTGAACGGAATAGACTGGGCGGTAATCGCGGCGTTCTTCGCGATACTGGCGCTTATACCGTTTGTCGCGTCGCTGAGGTCCAAGCGGACGGCGAACGATTTCTTCACATCGGGACGCTCGATGCCGTGGTGGCTCATCGGCTTTTCGATGGTCGCGGCGACGACTGCGACGGACAGCGCCAACTTCTTCACGGAAGTCATCCGCCGCGACGGCATGAGCGGAAACTGGGTGATGTGGGCGTTCATCCTGACAGGCCTGCTCACGGTGTTCGTATACGCGAAGCTCTGGGTGAGGTCCGGCGTGTCGACCGACATCGAGTTCTACGAACTTCGTTATTCGGGGAGGCCAGCAGTCTTCCTTCGCGCGTTCAGGACGCTTTATCTCGGCGTCGTGTTCAACGTGCTCGTTCTCGGCAACGTGATCCTCGCGGCAGTGAAGATCGGGGTAATCCTCTTCGGCATTGAGCCTTCGACGATCTACGTAGTCACCATCGTCGCATCTGTCGTCTATACGTTCTTCGGCGGAATACGCGGTGTCATCTGGACGGACTTCTTCCTTTTCCTCGTCATCATGGCGGGGGCGGTCGCGGCGATGGTGTACGGACTAGAGCTGCCCGAGGTCGGGGGAATCGCCGGAATCGTCTCAAACCCCGAGACCGCCAATCGGCTTTCGATTCTGCCCGACTTCAGCGACTGGAATACTCTCGTCCCCGTCTTCGTAATCCCGCTCGCGGTCCAGTGGTGGAACGTGTGGAAGGCGGGCAGCGAACCAGGCGGCGGCGGATACATCGTGCAACGCATGCTCACCGCGAAGAGCGATGCGCACGCCCTCGGCGGGACGCTCTTTTTCAACGTCCTCAACTGGGTGATCCGTCCTTGGCCGTGGTATGTCGTGGGCCTCTGCTCGGTCCTCGTCTATCCCGACCTCGCGTCCATACAGGCCGCATTCCCGAACGTTGACCCTTCGCTGGTGCAGGGCGACATGGCGTATCCCGCGATGCTCACGAAAGTCCCCAATGGATGGCTCGGCGTTGTCGCCGCCTCCATGATGGGCGCGCTCTTCTCCACAGTCGCCGCGCATCTCAACCTCGGCAGCGCCTATATGGTCAACGACTTCTGGAAGCGCTTCGTTCGTCCGAAGGCGTCCGACCGCGAGCTCATCTGGATAGGACGTTCGTCGATGCTGCTTTTGCTTCTTCTCGGATGCATCATCGCCCCGCACCTCAAGAGCGCGAAGGGCGCCTTCGATCTGATGCTTCTCATCGGCGCGGGGTCGGGCGCGATATTCCTTCTTCGCTGGTTCTGGATGCGCATCAACGCCTGGACAGAGATTGCGGGCATGGGCGTGTCGTTCGTCGTCGCTATCATCATGCAGTGCTGCTACGGTCATTTTGAGCCATGGAAGAAGATGCTTGTGACGATTGCGATTACGTCCGTGAGCTGGCTTGCAGTGACATTCCTCACGAAACCGACGGACGAGGCGACGGCGAGCCGGTTCAAGGCGGCAGTCCGCGCTAAGGGCCGCGACGTCGGAAAGGGTGTTCTGTATACGGCACTGTCCGCATTTGCGATATTCTTCCTGATGTGGGCCGTGGGGGCCGTGCTTTTCCGATGAAGGGGATTGTCTTTGACATTCGGCGCGGCGTCACGAAGGACGGTCCTGGTCTTCGCACGAGCGTGTTTCTCAAGGGGTGCCCGTTGCGGTGCGTCTGGTGCCACAACCCTGAATCGCAGTCGCCGGAGATCGAACGCGCGGTGACGACGGACGAAGTCTGCGGGCGCGAGATGTCAGTTGAGGAAGTGATGGACGAAGTTCGCCGGGACAAGGTGTTCTACGCCTCGTCGGGCGGCGGCGTGACGATCACTGGCGGCGAGCCGATGATGCAGGGTGATTTCGCGTTTGCGATAGCCTTTGCCGCGCACGAAGACGGAATCCATGTCGCAATAGACACAAGCGGCTTCGCGCCGTGGGCGGCGTTCGAGAGGATGCTTCCTGTGGTCGATCTTTTCCTCTACGACCTCAAGTGCATGGACGCGAAACGCCACCGCGAATTGACGGGGGTTGACAATCAGGCGATACTGGAAAACCTCCGCCGTCTCGACGACGCTGGTGCGAAGACATGGATTCGCTGTCCGCTCGCGCCGGGGCTTAACGACTCGGACGAAGACCTCGCGGCCCTGAAGGCTTTTACATCGCGTCTCAGCAACATGGCGAAGCTGGAGATATGTCCATACCATCCGCTTGGCCTTGAGAAGTACGTCAAGTTCGGCAAGAGGATCCTCTACGACAACCCAAATCCTGCCAGCAGGGAAGATGTCTCAAGGTGGAAGTCTGCCCTTTACGGCGCAGCCTGTTTCTCGCGCCAGGCGCGCATGGACATTCCGTAGCGCTTTAGGAACGCGGCTCGCAGCGCGTTCTCGGTTCTCCATCCGCAGATGTTCGCGATTGCGCCAAGGCGCTGCGAGGGGGAACGTAGGAGCATCTCCACGTGCTCGAAGCGGACGTTGTTGAGCTCGTCCATGATCGTGTGCCCGGTGGCGCGGAGGAAGTCCATCTCCGCGAGCCGGTGGGTGCCGGGGATCTGCTTCGCGACATCATTCGCGGAGATTCCTTCGCAGGCGTGTTCCCTTATGTACGCGAGCATCTTCGTCACGCGGGGCGACGTTCCGCTTCCGATTGGCGTCGAACCGCGGCGCATGAGCCCGAGGGCGTCGTAAGTCTCCCGGATGGGTCCGGCCGACGGGTCACCGATGAGGATCGAGAGTATTTCGCACGCGCGGTATCCGGCCTGCTCGAAGTCGAGGTGGATGCTGGACAGGGCGGGACGTGCGTTTTCGCAGAGGTGCGGATCGTTGTCCACGCCGATGACCGACAGCTTGGACGGAATCGGGATCTTCAGCCGTCCTGCGATGTCGAGCACGTATGCAGCTGCGTAGTCGTTCTCGGCCATTACGCCGCACGGCTTCGGGAGCGACAACAGAAACTCCGAGCACGCCTTTGTTCGCGACCTCTCCGTGCGGAACGCCTCCTTTCTGCCGAACACTGCGCAGCTCATTCCGTGGAGGCGTAGAATGCGGCGGAATTCGGCCTCGCGGTCGCGGCTCCAGAAGTGGTTTCCTTCGGTGGCTACGAAGGCGAAAGACGTTATGCCGGCCTTGAGAAGCTCCATCGCGGCCTTTTCGCCGGGACCAGTCGAAGAGGGGTTGATGAAGGACGCCCACCTTGGCAGTGTGCGCGGGTCGCGTCCGAGAAATACGGTCGGAATGCAGGCGAAGTCGTCGGGGTTGAAGTAGTCGGACCTTTCGCCCGAGCATTCTACGATGCACCCGATCGGATTCCATAGGTCGACGAGCTCCCTGACGTGCGGCTTCGACCGGGTCGGCTCCACGACCTGGATGCGCCAGCCCCGGGCCCGCGCAAAGCGGAACGCGCCGTCCTGCTCCTTCTGCCAGGCCTGCCGCCTCGATGTGTGGAAGAAGAGAATTGTGTCCATGCGGGTATTATACCATAATCCCTCTGCGTATTTCGTAAAATTGGTGATTATTTGATTCGCATAAATGTCTGTGCCCTGCAGTGGTTTGTGGCACAATATGTGGCGAAAGGAAGAATTGGACAATGGACAGACAGGAACTCACCCAATACATCGAAAAATACCGCAAACTGCTCGTCGAGTCGGTCGAGTGGTGGCAGAAGTACACGCCGGACACGAAGCACGGCGGATTCTACAACTACCTCGGCCGCGACGGCAAGGTTCTGTTCACCGACAAGAACGTACGCCAGCAGGGACGGCTCGTCCTTCTCTTCGCCCGTGCCTACAACGAAATCGAGAAGCGCAAGGAATGGCTTGACCTCGCCTTGCAGGGCATCAAGTTCATCGAGGAGAAGTGCTTCGACGACCGCGACGGGCGCACCTACTACGACGTGACCGAGGATGGCAGACCCGTCCGCAAGCGCCGCTACGTCGTGACCGAGCACTACGTCCTCATGGGCTACATCGCGCTCTACAAGGCCACTGGCGACGCGCAGTGGAAGGAAAAGGCCGAGAAGCTGTACAAGACCATCATGATGTACTACTACAACCCCGAGCTGCTGCCGCCGAAGTTCTATCCGGCGCGCAAGGTCAGGGCTCATAACATCCCGATGATCATCTCCTGCACGTCGATCATGATGCGCCAGCTCGGCGGCGACACCTCGCTCTACGACAGGACGATCAAGACGTGCTTCAAGGAGGTGTACACCACGTTCCTCGACTACGACAAGAAGGCGCTCCGCGAGATCGTGAACGCCGACGGCACGCCGTGCGAGACGCCCGAGGGCCGCACGATTAACCCCGGTCACTCCATCGAGACGAGCTGGTTCACGATGGAGGAGGCGAAGTTTCAGAATGACGGCGAACTCCTCAAGAAAGCGCTCACCGTCCTCGACTGGTCGCTCGACTGGGGCTGGGACGAGGTGCAGGGCGGCGGCGGCATCATCTACTTCCGCAACGTCGACGAGGCGGATGGCCACGAACCCGACCAGTACGAGCACGAGCTCAAGCTCTGGTGGCCGCAGAACGAGGCGATCTACGCGACCTTCCTCGCCTACACGCTCACGAAGGACGAAAAGTACCTCGTCTGGTTCAAGAAGATCGAGAAGTGGTTCTTCGACCATTTCCCCGATCCGGAGTACGGCGAGATCATCAAGTACCTCCGCCGCGACGGCACTCCGTCCAGCACACTCAAGGGCACCCGCTGGGCCGGTGCATTCCACTATCCGCGCATGCTCTTCAACCTCATTAAGCTGATGGAAGCGGAGCTGGCGAAATAACCGGGAAAGCCGCCGTCTTGGCGGCGGGACGACTAAGGAACAAAACGACATGACACGAAAGATGGACTTGTCCGCAATTGCCGTATGGCTTGCTGCGTCCGTTTCCGCCGTTTCTGCCGTGTATGCGGCGGACGGCGGGATGTCGATTTCCTTTGACGACTCCAACACGCTTCGTTCGATTCGCGTCGGGGAAACCGAGTTCGTCACCGGTGGCGGCCCTCTTTGGTCTGCGACGTTCGTGAAGAACGGAGCGATGACCAACCGCATAGTCGTTTCCGCGCACGACGCCACGCGCGCCGAAAGGCAGGAGTCATCTACTGGCGTCACCATCGTCTGGCGTGATGTACCTCTTGGCGGCGAGCATGGCGTGCTTGACGTCAATGTGACGATGACGAAGTGTGCCGACGGGGCGCAGGAGTGGAGGCTCTCGTTCGACAACCAGTCCAAGGACTGGATACTCTTCGAGACCGAGTTCCCGCGGCTGAACCGCGTGACGCGCGATGGAGAGGCGGATGCGATGCTGCCGTGGAAAGACCACGGCGCACGCCTTTTCCGCAAGTGGGAGGGCGTCGAAAAGGAGGTTGTCTATCAGTATCTAGGACACTACCCCCTGGTAGCGGCGTTCTTTGTGGGCGAAGACGGGCTTTACATTGCGGCGGAAGACCCGGACGCCCGCCAGAAGACGCTGGTCGTCGGCGCGGGAACGGGCTTGCGCTTCCATACGCCGGTTGAGTGGGGCGGCGTCGCCGGGAAGGCGGCGGAGGGCCCGCGATATCCGGTCGTGCTTGCTCCTCTCAAGGGCGACTGGTGGGCGGCGGCCAACCGTTATCGTGCTTTCGCCATAAAGCAGAAGTGGTGCGCAAAAGGGCCAATCAAGGATATCCCGACATATCCGCGCCGCATCTGCGAAATTCCGCTCTGGATCAACATTCACGGATATCCCGACGTCGCGTCCAACGTGCTGGCGCGCGCGAAAACGATTTTTCCTGATTTCTCCACTGGGCTTCATTGGCACCTCTGGCAGCATTCCGGGCATGACGTGAACTACCCTGAGTATTTCCCTGCGCAGCCCGGTACGAAGGAGTGCATCGCATTCTGCGAGTCAATAGGACAGGAGCCGATGCCGTACACGAACGGACGCCTTTGGTCGGCATCCACCATGGGTTTCATGATGGCCGAGCCGTATGCATGCATGAACGCAGACGGAAGACGGGCGGTCGAGAAGTATGCGCCGTGGACGCCTCCGCTTGCGGTCATGTGCCCAGCCTGTCCGGAGTGGCATCGTGTCATGCATGGCTTTGCCGGACGCATCCTTGATAAAATCGGCGCAAGGTCTATATTCATGGACCAGATCGGCGCGGCGGAAGGCCGGGCCTGCTACGATCAATCGCACGGACATCCTGTCGGCGGCGGCGCCTGGTGGTACGACGGCTACGAGAAGGCCCTTGCCCCGATCCGCAGCGCCTACAACGCGAAGCACGCGTTCCTTACGACCGAGGGCGCGGGAGAGGCGTACATCGGGATGGTCGACGGCTTTCTGCAGGTCGTCGGCAGGACGCCAGAAGACGTGCCATTCCACAATGCGGTGTACTCCGGCTACACGACGTACTTCTGCAGCCCCGAAAACAATGACGACGACCCTGCGGCGTTTCGCGCTCTTCAGACGAGGGAACTCCTTTGGGGCAACTCGCTCGGCTGGTTCCTTCCAGACATCCTCGACAAGCCCGACAAGTGCGCGATCCTGCGCGAGCTCTGCGAGTTTCGCCAGAAGCATCTCGACGCGCTCGCCTACGGCAACCTCCTTGACAAACTGCGATTCGCTTCGCCTGTCGGACAGCGGACCTACGAATGGCTCGGACGCCGTCCGCACTACCGCCTCTTCGACAAGTCGTTCAAGCTGCCTCCAAGCAAGTTCGCCACGATGCCAGACGTGATAGGCAACTGGTGGCGCAGATCGGACGGCAAGGTAGTGCTGCTCGCGGCCAACCTCACCGACCGCCCTCAGCGCGTCGAGTATTGGGTCTACGGGAAGAAGGGCGAGTCGGCGGAGATTCAGCTCCGGCCGTTTGAAGTAACGGAGAGGGGGATCAGTCAATGACCGCGTATCTTCAGAATTGTGGACGATGAGGTGGCTTTGGATTGACGGGAGAATGAGCCACAATATTGGCTTCGTAATCAGCGAAAGGATAGAATCCATGGCAACTGGAAAAGCAATCGACGAAAAGCCGTATGCTGGGAATCCGCACGTGCGGTTTGGCGAGGGGGAAGTCGCATTGGCGACAACGTCGAGGCGTGGGTCTCTACTCTCAAAAGCAGAAAAAGTTCTCGGTGTCCGGGAATGGACGGCGCTCGGCGCAGTCGCGTTCGCATGCACGGGCCTGGCTGAGACGGTCTCCGTGCGGATCGGCTATCCGCAGGGGCCGGAGGGTGTGCGCTACGAGACGCGCACGGTCGAGCTGGAGCGGACCGGAGACGCGTCGTGGCGCTTCGTCATGCCGATGGCGGAGATCCCCAAGGACGCGAGGTGCGTGGAGGTGGTGCCTGCCTTCATGACGGCCCGTAAAGGTGAGGACGGCTGGTGGATGCAGGCCCGCGGCACGTATGGCCTCTTTGACAAGGACGAAGGCGAGTACAGTGTCGGGCGTCAGCTCATGCCTGTGTATGCCGTCAAGAAGGGCGAAGCGCTCTGGTATGCGCATGTGAAGAACTGGCGGTTCAACTACGACTTCGTGACGACGGCGAAGGATGGCAGGTACGAAACGTATGCGCGTTTCCGGTGCGACAACGTGCGCAGGTTCTTCCGCGAATACTATGATGACATCGTCGTCGATTTCCACCGGCTGGAAGGTGCTGACGCGGATTACAACGGCGTTGCCTGCGCATACCGCAACTGCCAGCTTGACAGCGGCGCGGTGCGGACGATCAAGGACAGGCTCACACCGGAACTCGACTATCTCTGCGACGCGATAGTGGTGCGCATACAGACTCATGCCGCAAAGCCGATTCCAGAGACCGCGGACGGCATCAAGCAGAAGTTCTTCAAGGCGGGCGAGGAGCTGCCGGTTGTCGTGCACATGCCTTTTGGCGTGACAGAGGAATTCATGCAGGCGCTTAAAGACTCTGGCATCGACAAGCTTTCCATCTGTTCCGCTGGATGGCAGGACGGCGGATACGACGGTCGCGTGCCTGGACACTTTCCGGTATGCGCAGAGGCGGGCGGGCCCGAGGCGTTCAGTCGGCTAATCGCAAAGGCGAAGAAGCTTGGCTACCAGTTTGCCCTCCATGCGACCAACACGGACGGCTACATGTGTTCGCGCCTTTGGGACGAAGACTGGGTCTGCAAATTCGCAAACGGCAAGTTCTACGAAGGCGGCGGCAGACCGTTCACGGCGTTTAAGAGGATCAGTAAACATACTCAGATAAAGGAGGATAACTGAGATGAATTTAGGTATGGCATTTGCGATTCTCGGAGCAGCACTTGCTGCATCCCTTGCAGGATGGGGCTCTGCAAAGGGCGTAGGCATAGCCGGTCAGGCTGCCGCAGGCGTGGTATCGGAGGAACCGGGACTTTTCGCTAAGGTCCTCATCCTTCAGCTTCTCCCGGGCACCCAGGGCATCTACGGCCTTCTGGTAGCGTTCATCACCCTTTCCAGGGTAGGCGTTCTCGGCGGCACCCCCGTTGACAACACCGCTACAGGACTTATGTACCTTGCTGCATGCCTTCCGATGGCATTCGTAGGACTTGGCTCCGGCATCCACCAGGGCAAGACCTCCGCTGCATCCATAGGCATCGTTGCCAAGAGAGAAGACCAGTTCGGCAAAGCAATGCTTTTCCCTGCAATGGTAGAGACCTACGCGATACTCGCTCTGCTGATCTCCATACTGGCTATTACCAATATTTAAGGCTTGCATAAAGCCGGGAGGTGACTAATGGCCGGTATCGACGGCATTACCGCTGACATCCTGGCAGCAGCCAGGGAAGAAGCAGGTAAGATATTAGCGCAGGCACAGGAGCAGGCACAGCAGACATCGGCAAAGGCAGAGGAGGACTCCAAAAAGCTCTTCGACGACATCATAGCGTCCGCAAGGGCCAAGGCGGAGGCCGAAAGCAACCGCGCCGCATCGCAGGCTGCGCTCCAGAAGCGTCAGGCACTGCTTGCGCAGAAACAGGAGATAATAAGCTCCATAATAGAAAGAGCCAAGACTGCCCTGCAGGAGCAGGGAGACGAGGCTTATTTCGCCATGGTCGTAAAGCTCATAAAGAAGGCTGCCCGCCCGCAGGACGGAGAGATAGCCTTCGGAGCCAAGGATCTTAAGCGCCTGCCGGAAGGCTTCGAGGCGGCTGCAAACGCAGCTGCAAAGGAGCTTGGCGGAACACTTAAGCTTGCAAAAGACCCCGTGGACATAAAGAACGGCTTCGTGCTCAGGTACGGCGGAATAGAGGAGAACTGCTCTCTGGACGCTCTGTTTGCATCCAGGACAGACGCTCTTACCGACAAGGTGAACGCGCAGCTTTGGTAAAGGAGACCGCAGATGGCTGAAATGAACGATATCTACAGCGTCGCGCGGGTCCGTCTCAAAGAAAAGTACCTGCTGACGGATACGGATATAGAGCAGCTTCTTCAGATGAAGGACGAGGCTGCCGTTC
>CACYNF010000061.1 GCA_902775595.1 uncultured bacterium
TTCGCCGCGTCCGCCGCGGTCGGGGCATGGAAGAAGTGCTATGCGGCTGGCAAGCCCGCGCCGTTCATTCTACTCGGTCTCGTAGGTGCGCCCATCACGCAGACCCTGTACGGAATGATTCTCATGTTCATCATGTTCATGAAGCGCGACATCGCCGGTGCCGGAGTTCCCTGCATCATCCTCGGCATCTTCGCCGGGCTCGGCATCGGGCTTTCCGCGCTTTTCCAGGGTCGTGCCGCAGCAGCAGCTTGCGACGCGCAGGGCGAGACTGGGCAGGGCCTCACGAACTACTTTGGCGCGCTCGGCATCGTCGAGACGGTCGCCATTTTCACGATGGTCTTCGCGATCATCGCGATCATGTTCATCAAGTAAATGCGCCTGAGCCCTAAATGGGGATGGTTCGCGGCGTTCACGGCGGTCTTCGCCGTGTGCGCCGCTGTCGTTTTCTGGGGGACGTGGAGCCCCGAGATGGCGCCGGTGATGCCGGACTGTCCGACGTCTTACCCGGTCCACTGGTTCCGCGCCTGGCTCGTCGGCTGGCTCGAAAACGGAAAGTTCGCCCCTGCCGAGGCGATCAACTGGATCGGCAGCCCCTACATCTGGACAGAGTTCCAGTATGCGTTCGCCGCCTATATGTCGGCGCTCGGAATGGTGTATTTCCTTCGCGGAAGGGGTCTTCCCCGCGTCGCGGCTTACGGCGCGGGGCTTCTTTTGGCGTTCTCCGGCTACTGGTTCACGCTATTTTCCGCCGGGCACCTCGGCTGGTTCCAGTGGATGACGTACGGAGTCTTCGTCTTCGGGCTTGTCGACCGTGCGCTCGAGAAAGGCAAGCCGCGCCACTGGCTTTTGCTTGGCGCGTGCCTTGCGTGGGGTTCTATGCACCAGCCCGACTTGTGGTTGCTCTTTTCGGTTTTCTCTGCGGCGTATTTTGTGTTTCGGCTGGCTGTCGTTCTGCATGACACGGCGCGCGACGCGCGACGCGCGACGCTTTTCAGATGGGTGAAGGGCGCGGCGATGGCGCTCGCCGCGCTTCTCGCAATCGGCGGCGCGAGCTTCAGGAGCGCGTTCGTGAACGACCTCGCAGGACGCGACAAGCAGATTGAGGAAGGGCAGACTGTCGCTGCGAGTGCCGCGAAGGACGACGCCGAGAAGCGTTGGATATTCGTCACGAACTGGTCAATGCCGCCAGAGGCGACAAAGGAGTTCTGGCACGCTGGAGTCGAAGGCGACACGAGCTGTCCGTTTACGCTTGCGATAGGGCAGAAGCGTGGCAATGGAATTCGTCAGTATGTTGGACGTCTTGGCCGACCGCTTGGCGCGACGCAGGGCAACTACCGCCAGCACTCGCTTTATGTCGGATGGTTGACGTGCCTGCTGGCGCTCTGCGGGCTTTTCTGGATCAAGTTCTGGGGAAAGAGTGATAGTCGGACGACAGTCGTTTTCTTTATTCTTTCTGCGGTGATGTTCTGGTCGTTCTCGCAGGGCCGGTACTTCGAGAATGTTTATCGGATCGTTTACGCGCTTCCGTTCGGGGATTATCTGCGTGCGCCGGTCAAATGGCACCATCTCACAGAGTTCTGCATTTGCGTTCTCGCAGGATATGGGATCTTTGGGTGGATGCAAATAAAAGCCAAGTGGGCGACTCCTTATGTCAAGACAATCGTCGCCGTTGGTGTTGTTCTGTTGGGTGCGCTCACGCTTGTTTGCGACGACCGACTCTACTGCGCGCCGCATCGCGCCGACGCGGACATGCAGTTTGTCGACGGGCGCATGCTGCAGGATCCGCGCGGCGTAGCGCAGCTCAACCAGATGCGCGCACGCGTCCTTGGCACCTATCAGGGCGCGGCGCTTATCGAAGTGCCGAAGAAGAAGCCGAAGGACGAGCCCGCGCCTGAGCTGCCGAGCCCGCAGCCAGTGACTCTCGCGCTTGGAATTCTCTCCTTGGTCGGCACTCTTGCCGTTGGCGCGTACGGGATCAAGAAGTCATGAGCACGGCAGAGGTGTTTTCTGATTTGACGAGGCGCGAGGAGTTCTTCGCTCTTGCGGCGCGTGTCTTCGGCACGGACCGTGCGTCGATAGACGGCGCGACCGCCTACGAGTCGATCCCGGGATGGGACAGCGTGAACCACCTGCGCCTCGTGATGGAAACTGAACGCGAGTTCGGCGTCAAGTATCCGCTCGAGAGGATTCCGTCGCTGATGACGCTCAACGATTTTCTTTCATAGGAGGTGTTATGAAGACTGCAACTGTTAGACTCGTTTTCGGCGTGCTCATGGCTGCCGCTCTTGCGACGGGATGTGCATCATCGAGGTATCCGGCGAACGCTAAGCTGAAGACTGGCTCTGGCCCTCTCGTACAGGCCCATCGCGGCGGGCGATTTGAATACGACGACAATGCACTTGGCGGTTTCGAGATGTGTCTCTTGCGCGGGATAAAGGGGTTTGAGCTCGACGTGCGCTACACAAAGGACTGCGTGCTCGTGGTGATGCATGATGAGAGCTTGGCGCGCACTACCAACGGAAAGGGAAAAGTAGAGGACACGACTTTCTCTGATCTCTGCAAGCTGCGCCTCAAGAAGTCTTCCGAGCAGGTGCCGTCTCTTTCTGAAGTGCTGATGGCCATGCGCGGGCGAGAGGACATCTTCATGGAGATTGAGATGAAGGCGGGCCCGAGCGACTTCTATACGCCATACGTTCTCGAGGACTACTGCCGCCGATTGAATGACATGACCAAGGTGCTGATGAAGCCGGGGACGTATGCGTTCACCTGCTTCAACGAGAAGACGCTTGCGACGATGCGCAAGGTCGATCCAGATGCGCCGATCGGGCTTATCGTCGGCACTCCGCTTGAGGACGCGCACATCGCCAAGGCGAAGGAGCTTGGCTGCTGCAGTGTTGCGCCTCGTGCGGAGACCACCAAGGAGATGGTGGAGAAGGCGCACAAGGCCGGGCTGACGGTTTGCCTCTGGATGTGCCAGGACAAGGCGACGTGGGACGAGTGCGCGGCAAAGGGCGCCGACCGCGTCACGAGCGACTTCCCTCTCAAGCTCTCCCGCGAGGTGGAATAGGAATCGTTGGCGGCGTCCGAAGGCTCCTCCTCGGGGAGCCTCGGCGAATACGCCGTATCCCCTCGCTCGGACCTTCGCTCCGCCGCCAACAAGTTAAAATTCGCTCTTGCGCGAATTGGGCCAGTTTTGGTATAATTTGCGCCGTTTTGCCGCGGAGGGTAGCGACGAGTGTCGCGAGAGTATGCGGTCAGATTACCAGAAAAGGCATAAGATGGATCAGATAAGGATCAAGGCGGAAGCGCGTACCGAACAGGGTACGGGCGCTGTCCGCCGCCTTCGCCGCACGGGGATGATTCCCGGTTCGGTGATGAAGATGAAGAAGGGCGGCACTGAGCTCATAAAGCTCCCTGCGCACGACTTCATGATGGCGACGCGCGGCCACGCGAGCAAGCAGCTCCTGGTCACGCTCGATCTCGACGGCAAGGAAGTCCCCGCGCTCATGCGCGAGATGCAGAACGATGTCCTCGCCGGAACACCAATTCACGTTGATTTCAGCGAAGTGTCGCTGACCGAGAAGGTCCGCGTCACGGTTCCGCTGTATCTCGTGGGCGAACCTGTCGGCGTGAAGCTCGGCGGCGGCGTTCTCGAACAGACGCTCCGCACGATCGACGTCGACTGCCTGCCGACCGACATCGCGGAGAAGTTCGAGGTCGACGTCTCCGCACTCGGGCTCGACCAGACGCTGTTCGTCCGCGACCTCAAGCTCGGCGAGAAGCAGACCATTGTCACGCGCGGCGAAGTTCCCGTGGCGGTCGTAAAGGCCCCGGATGACGTTCCTGCGGCCGGTGGCGCTCCTGCTGCCGCTGCGGCCGGTGCGGCACCCGCTGCTCCCGAAGTCATCAAGAAGGGCAAGGAAGAGGAGGCCGCTGCGGCCGACAAGAAGGAGGAGAAGAAGTAATGAAGAAGTACGATGCTCTCTACATCTTCGTCGGTATCGCGAAGGAAGACGTCCTCGAGGCGAATCTCGAGAAGGCCCTTGCGGAAGTGACCCGCGTCGGCGGAAACGTTCTGGAGAAGGTTTCCCTCGGCCGCCGTTCGTTCTCTCGCCCGATGGGCAAGCGCGACAGCGGCGTCTACGTCAAGGTCCGCATGGAGCTCGATCCCGCCAAGGTCGACGAGCTTGTCAACCGCTACCACCTCGTCGAAGAGGTGTTCCGCGTTCAGATTCTCGCCGTCGACGAGCGCCGCGAGGCCAAGATCGCCGCCGAGCGTGCTGTGCGCGCCGAGCGCCAGGCGAAGAAGGATGCCGCGGCCGCGGCAGCCGCCGCCGCTGAAGAGGAAGCGTAATAAAGCAGGAGAACTGAGATGGCCTCCTTCAACAAGGTTATTCTGATGGGCAACCTGACGCGCGATCCAGACGTCCGCGCGACCGGTTCGAGCGGCATGAAAGTCGCCCGCCTCGGCCTCGCCGTCAACGAGCGCAGGAGAGACCGCAACGGACAGATGCAGGACTTCCCCGTGTTCGTCGACGTAGACGCATGGGACAAGCTTGCAGAGCTCTGCGGCCAGTTTCTCGTCAAGGGAAGCCCGGTCCTCGTCGAGGGCCGCCTTCAGATGGACACCTGGGAGAAGGACGGAGTCAGGCACCAGAAGCTCAAGGTCAGGGCCATAGCGGTCAAGTTTCTTGCGCCGAGGGGCGAGACGCGCGTGCAGCAGCCCGCGGGCGCCCAGCGGCCGGAACCCACGATGCCCCAGCCCAATGCGCTGGAGTCCGATCCCGACGACATCCCGTTCTGATACGACAATCTAAAAAGGAACCACTAAAATGGCTTTCAAGAAATCCAACAGCTCGGCAGGCGAGGAGTTCGCCGCCCGCAAGCGTCCCGCGCTCGGTCCGAACGACCAGATCGACGTGAACGACATCGAGACGCTCAAGTACTACATCACCGACTACGGCAAGATTCTGCCTGCGCGCATCACCGGCGTCACCGCCGCGCAGCAGCGCCAGATCCGCCAGGGTGTCAAGCGCGCCCGCAACATGGGCCTCATGGCCTAAGCGGAAGGAGGAATGCCATGGATATCGAAGTGATGTTGATGGACAATGTGAAGAAGCTCGGCAAGTCTGGCGAGATCGTCAAGGTTGCACAGGGCTACTTCCGCAACTATCTCGGCCCCAAGGGGCTCGCGGCCGTCGCCACCGAGGCCGCCAAGCGCCGACTCAAGAAGCTTGAGGCCGAGCGCGCAGCCCGCGCCGCAGAGGAGAAGAAGGCCGCTCTCGCGGTCGCCAAGAAGCTCGAGGGCCTCGCCCTCACCGTCTCCGCCAGCACGACGGACGGCAAGAAGCTCTACGGCGCCGTCAGCGTGACCGATCTCCTCGCGGCCATCGAGGCCCAGCGTGGAGTCAAGATCGAGCGCGGCCAGTTCTCCCTTGAGGAGTCTCTGCGCGAGGTCGGCGAATACGAGGCCAAGATCGATCTCGGCCACGGAGTGTTCGCCAAGTGCAAGATCACGATTCTGGACGAAGGCGCGGCAGCCTGAGTCCGGCGCGATCGGCGCATGGAAAATCCTTCTTTCCGCTGAAGCGGAGAGGAGGATTTTTTTTCGTGCCCAGGGTTGACCCCCGAGGGGCAGTTTTGGTATACTACAAAAGCTTTTTCGGCGGTTCGGATGGACCGTACCGGAGGGTGTGTTTTGATTTTTGACAAAAAAGGAGAGTTGAAATGGCGATGAACAGTCAGTTGCTGGCAGTTGTCCAGCATATTGAGAGCGAGCGCGGCGTCAGCCGTGAAATCGTCCTCACGGCGATTGAACAGGCGATTAGCCAGGCGGCGAAGAAGAACCGCGACGTCACCAATGATCTCCGTGTGGTAATCGACAGAAAAGACCTCTCCTTGCATGTATACGATACATTAGTGGCCTCTGACGAGGATACCGGTCCTGGCTTTATTTCCATAGCGCGGGCCGTTCGAGCCAACCACGGCAAGCCTGTCGCCGAGGGTGAAACGATCGAGATCGAGATGCCCGCCTCCCGTCTCGGGCGCATCGCGGCGCAGACCTCGCGCCAGATGATAATGCAGAAGATCCGCGACGCCGAGCGCACCAACACTTTCTCAGAATACAGGGATCGCGTAGGCGACATAATTTCCGGCACCGTCTCGGCCGTCTCTCATCGCGACATCTATGTCAGCGTCGGCAAGACGGAGATGATCCTTCCCGGCAAGGAGCGCATTCCGACCGAGGATTTGCAGGTCGGCGATCCCATTCGCGCGATCATTCTCCGCGTCGATCCCGAGGCCAAGGGGCCGAGCGTCATACTCTCCAGGGCGAGCGGCAAGTTCGTCGAGGCGCTCTTCCGGCTCGAGGTCAGCGAAATCGCCGACGGCGTCGTCGAGATCATGGGCGTCAGCCGCGATCCCGGCTATCGCGCGAAACTCGCGGTCAGGACTTCCAACGAGAACGTCGATCCCGTGGGCGCGTGCGTGGGCCAGCGCGGCAGCCGCGTCAGGGCAATCGTCAACGAGCTCAACGGCGAGAAGATCGACATCGTGCGCTGGAACGAGGACATACGCCAGTATGTGGCCCAGGCCCTCGCGCCGGCCAAGCTCGAGTCCATAGAGGTCGATCCAACGCTTCCCAACACGGTCCATGTCGTTGCGGCGGCCGATCAGTATTCGCTTGCGATCGGCAAGCGCGGCCAGAACGTGCGCCTTACGACGAAGCTTACCGGCTGGCACGTCGAGATCAAGAAATCGATGGCGACCGCCTCCTTCGAGGATCAGAAGGCCGCTGCCATCAAGGAGCTTGCCGAGACGTTCTCCGTTTCGACGGCGGTCGCAACGCAGATGGCCGACGCGGGCTTTCTCTCGGTGGACGGAATCGTCGATGCCGACGAGGCGACCTTCATCTCGTCGACCGGTCTCGACGAAGTCACCGCGAAGGGCGTCTACGCGGCTGCCCAGGCTGTCGCCAAGCTCATGGCCGGCGAAGATGACGGCGAGGAGGCGCTTGACGCATGAGAATCTACGAGATAGCGAGGGAATCCGGCGTGACGAGCGTCGAGGTTCTCAAGGCGGCCGAAGCCGCCGGCATAGAGGCGTCGAACGCCATCAGCTCGGTCGACGCCGATGAAGCGGCGGCGCTGAAGGCGGCCGTCTCGAAGGATGCCGGCGCTGCCCGAGTGACTAAGCGCGCGGAAAAGCGCAACGTCGCCGCCGAGTTGAATGCAAAGTTTTTCGCGGAGCAGCGTGCCAAGCTTGAAAGACACCTCGCCATAGCAAAGGCGGCGGCAGAAGGGCGTCCCATGCCCGAGCCGGCCGCAGAACCGGCGAAGGTCGCAGAACCGAAGGCGGCGGCTCCCGCCCCTGCAAAAGCCGCGCCTGTCGCTCCGGCAAAGGCGGCGATCCGCATGGCGCCTGGTGTCAAGCCGAAGGTTGTCGCTCCGGTTAGCGCGGCCAAGACGGGCCTCACCGCGGCGTCGGGCTTCAGGCCGCTTCAGCATTCCGCTCCTTCCCACGCGATTTCCATCTCGGTCGCCGCGGTGGCCAAACCCAAGCCCCCGAAGGTTGACGACTACGAGGACGAGCGCGGCCGCAAGGGCAAGAAGGGCCGCGACGCCCAGAAGGCGTTCGAGAAGCAGCGCGGCGGAGTGCCGCGCGTTGCGCAGGTCGTTCCACAGCAGGGCAGCCGCATTTCCGTCGACGAGGAGGCGAAGGAGATCTCCATACGCGGCGCCGTCGTCGTGAAGGATCTCGCGGCTAAGCTCAACATCAAGCCCAACCGCCTCATCGCCGATTTGATGAGCCTCAAGATACTCGCGTCCATAAACCAGCGCGTCGAGCCGGATGTCGCGACGAAGGTCGCGGAGAAGTACGGTTTCAAGGTGACAGTGGAGCATGCGCGCGACAAGGCTGCCGCAAAGCCAGTCCTCAAGGCGATCGACGCAGACGATCTCATTCCAGAGGATCCGCCCGAGACCCTGAAGCCGCGCGCTCCGGTCGTCACGTTCCTCGGTCATGTCGACCACGGCAAGACCACGCTCATGGACTGGATCCGCAAGGAACACGTGGCTGCGGGCGAGGCCGGCGGCATAACGCAGCAGATCAGCGCCTACCAGGTCGAGATTGCCGGCAAGAAGATCACCTTCCTCGACACGCCTGGCCATGCCGCGTTCAGCGCGATGCGTGCCCGCGGCGCGCAGCTCACCGACATCGCGGTGCTCATCATTGCCGCTGACGACGGCATCATGCCGCAGACCGAGGAGTGCATCAAGGTCGCGCGCCAGACGGGCGTGCAGATCATGGTTGCCGTCACGAAGTGCGACAAGCCGACTGCGAACGTCGACCGCGTGAAGCAGCAGCTCCAGAAGCGCGGGCTTACGCCGGAGGACTGGGGCGGCGATATCATATGCTGCCCTGTGTCGGGTGTGACCGGCGAGGGCGTTGACGCGCTTCTCGAGAACATTCTCGTCCAGGCCGAGGTGCTTGAGCTTCAGGCCAACCCGAACCGCCGCGCCAACGGCTATGTCATCGAGGCGGAGCTTCAGCAGGGCCTCGGGCCGTGCGCGACGCTCCTCGTCACCGGCGGAACGCTCAAGGTCGGCGACGCGATTCTCATCGGCGAGCACTTCGGCAAGGTGCGCGCGCTCATCGACGACCATGGCCGCCGCATCAAGGAGGCGCCGCCTGCAATGCCTGTCAAGTGCACGGGGCTTTCCGGCGTGCCGGACGCGGGCGCGGAGTTCCGCGTGATGCTCGACGAGAAGCGTGCGCGTACTCTTGCGGAGCAGACCGCCCAGGAGCGCAAGGAGCAGGAGCTCTCGTCGTCCAAGGCGACGACGCTCGACGCGCTCATGCGCCGCATGGCCGCCGAGGGCAAGCGCGAGCTGAACGTCATCGTGAAGTCCGAGAACCAGGGCACCCTTGAGGCGGTAGTTGCCGCCCTCCAGGAGATCAAGTCCGAGAAGGTGGGGCTCAACGTCATCGGCACCGGCACGGGCAACGTGTCGCTCACCGACGTAAAGTCGGCCGCTGCAGGGAAGGCGATAATCGTCGGCTTCGACATCGGCAACGACTCGGGCGTCCAGCAGCAGGCCAGGCACGACGGCGTCAGGATCAACTCCTTCCGCATCATCTACGAGCTCATCGACCACGTCAAGAACTCGATGCTCGACCTCCTCCCGCCGGAATACCGCGAGGTCGTCAAGGGGCACGCCGAGATCAAGGCGATCTACGACATCGGAAAGCTCGGCAAGATCGCCGGCTCCCAGATGCTCGACGGCTCGCTCATCGCCAAGGAGAAGTACCGCATCCTCCGCAACCGCCAGCAGATTTGGGACGGCAAGGTGCAGACCCTGCGTCACTTCAAGGACGAGGTCGCGCAGGTCACCGGCCAGCAGGAGTGCGGCGTGTGCTTTGCCGGCTACGAGGAGTTCCAGGTCGGCGACGTCATCGAGTGCTACACCCTCGAAGAGCTGCCGCGCAGTCTCTGACAAGTGGCGTCTAACGTCGCCCGGTCTTAGACCTTGACCAGGTTCTTGCGCAGGGCGATGCCGACTGCTTCGGTGCGGTTGGCGGCTCCGAGCTTGACGAGAAGGGTCTCGACATGCTCCTTCACGACGGTTCTGCTGATGCCGAGCTGATCGGCGATCTCCGTGTTGTTGAAGCCCTTGACGAGGGAGAAGAGCACTTCCTGCTGCCTGGGCGAGAGCGTTGGCGCAGGGGGGTCGAACGCAAGAAGCCCTTTTACTTCTGGAGAGATGAATTTCTTTCCCGCGGCGACTGTGCGAACGGCCGTGAGCAGGATGCTGTCGTCCGCCGATTTCATCACCGCGCCAGTCGCGCCGGCCGAAAGCGCCGCGGCTATGTTGTCTGAGGTGGAATAGGAGGTGAGGACGACGATTCTTGTGCCGGGAAGCTTCGCGCAGATTTCGGCAGTCGCGGCGATGCCGTCCTTCTTCGGCATCATCAGATCCATTATTATTACGTCGGGCTTGAGCTTAAGCGCCTGCGAGACGGTAAGGCCGCCGTCGTCGGCTTCTCCGACGACGGCGAGGTCTTTTTCCGCGGCAAAGAGGGACTTCAGCCCCATGCGGACGATCTTGTGGTCATCGGCAATCAGAATGGAAATCTTGTTCATTGTCATGTCTCCTCGGGAAGTGGAATGTCTATTGCGACGCGGGTTCCTTTGCCGGGCGCGCTTGCGATGTCGGCTGTGCCGTCCAGCGCCTTGACCCGTTCCATAACGCCTTCGAGCCCGAAATGCCCCTGCTCCATGCCCGGGCGCGTCATGGGGTCAAAGCCGCAGCCGTCATCCGCGACGGAGAAAAGCAGCCGTCCGCCATTGATTGTTCCCGCGACCCTGAGCGTCGTCGCATGGCCGTGGCGCACGGCGTTTACGACGAGTTCGCGGATGATGCAGAGAATGTTGTGGAAGTCGTTGTCGGGTATCTTTCTCCGCGGCACGTTGAAGCGCACCTGGAGCTGGGCGTCAACAAGATGCGGCTGAAGGGTGATGCGGATGGCTTCGTCTATGTCGCTCTTCTCGAGCGCCTGGTTGCGGAGATCCCAGATGCAGTTCCTTAGCTCGGAACGCGAAGAGTTTATCGTCTTGAGGGCGATGTCCAGATGCGGTGCAGATTCCTCATCCGTTGCGGGCAGTGCCACCTGCGCAGCGCGTATTTCGAGCGCCGCGCCCGTCAGATTCTGCACGACGGAGTCGTGCAGCTCGGTCGCGAGGCGCGTTCGCTCGATCGTCTTGAACTTGGCGTGGGTCGCCTCGACCTGCTTCCGCGCGAGTTCCCGGCCTCGCCGTTCTACAAGGACGCGTAGCGAGGCGTTCCAGATGAGAACCAGGACAAGCACGCCCGCCATCGCGGAGAGGATGATCAGGAACCTCGCCGGAGTCAGCCATGGTGGATGCGAGACGATGACTATGTCGTTCCTGCCGCGCAGTATCAGCGTAAGTCCGCTGATGTGGGGCATGTCGGCCTGGGCGTCGTAGTCGTTGGTCTCAAGAAGGCAGACTCCCGTCGCCTCGATCTGGCATCCGAGCTCGAGCCCTTCGGTCGCCTCGGGGCAGGAGCTTGTGTCGAGCTGGATGAGAAGTCCGTCGCAGTCGAGCCCGATGCGGCCTTCCGCGTTGCCGAGCGAGGGCAGATTGCGGATCGTGCCTCCCAGGGTGATGAGCTTCCCGTAGTAGGAGGGCTTGAAGGTGATGGAGCCGGAAGGACTCTTGACGATGACGTCTGCGAGCGACATGAGGCGGACAGGGGGTCGCGGCGGCGAGGTCTCGGGCGCGGACGAGGAAATCGTCGCCGTGCCGAGAATGATGTTGAACTGGTCCGTCTCAGGATATCCGCATATCGTCGCGTGCAGGCCCGGGCGCGGAACCGCCTCGTTGCGGTGTGAAAGCTTGACGCGGACGATTCGTCCGTCGTAGTCCCTGAGTAGAAGATTGCGTTTTTGCCATACGGCGATGATCTCGCCGCTTATCTTCCGCTTGCCGAGCGAGCGGACGTTCTCGGGCGTCTGGTAGATCTTGCGTTCGAGGAAGGGAATGCTCTGCGGCGGGGGTGGCGGGGAGAGAACATTGATGCCTTCGATCTGCGACACGATCAAGGGCCTTGCGTAGCGGCGTACGGACGGAAGCGCCCAGTTGAACGTGCCGACCACAGACACCTGGGACTCCAGAAGCTGGTTGACGGCGTCAGGGGCTACTGAAGGGAGGAGAACCGGCATTGTCGTCGGACCGTCTTTGAGGGTAAGGCAGATGAAGTTGGGGTCGTCTTCGCTTGTGCGCCAGTCGATGACGGTTCCAGTAGTCCGTATGAGACGCAGGTTGTCGTTGATGCTCGAGAGGTCATGGAGTTTCCTTGGAACTGGCTTGACCACGGCGCCGCTCCCGAGAATCTGGATTTCATGTGCGACCGCGTAGGGCTCGTTGCCGTAGTCGTGTTTCTGGAGGCCGAAGATGCCGGAGATGAAAACGCGGTCTCCCTGCTGCAGCGCGATTGGTGATGGCGTTCTGTTGAACACGGGGATGAGCAGTTCGCCGTCGTCGACGATGAAGGACGCGGCAGGAGTCGTTTCCGTCGCGGATGACAGGATTGTATGGACCGTTCCCGTGAGGGCGAAAAAATTGTGCGTCCCCGGCGTAGTGCTGTCCCAGATGCCCATCATGGACCTGATTTCCGTATTCGTCACGGCTCCAGGAAGATCGGCAAGCGCGATTGACGCGGCTGCACACAAAAGCATCTGTGTCCATTTTTTCATGCCGAAAATTATATCATATATTGATGCGGCAAACAGTAAATCCCCTACCCTCCTGTTGGAGGGGTTTTCAATGAAGAGAGGTCGGGTGTATAATTTTGGCGACGCTGGTGATGCAGCGATCACACACGTAAAAAGAGGACACGACATGAAGTTCAAGACAATGTTGGCGATGGCGCTCGGCGCTCTGGCGGCGGGCTTTGCGGCGGCGGGAGACCTCGCGGTATCCGCCTACTGGCAGGACCACATGGTCCTCCAGCGCGGGAAGAAGATAACCGTCTGGGGCAAGGACGCCGCGGGCCGCACCGTGACCGTCTCGTTCGCCGGACAGACCGCGAACGCCACGACCGGGGCCGACGGCTTCTGGGAGACGACATTCGCGCAGCCGTTCGCGCTCTCGGCGACGCCGCAGACGCTGACGATCACCGACAGCGCGAACGAGTCCATCTCGCTTTCGGACGTCCTTGTAGGCGACGTGTTCCTCGCGGGCGGACAGAGCAACATGGACCGCCGCCTCGACTACAAGGATTTCCACGAGCCGCAGTCTGTCAAGGACTTCTGCCGCGACGACGACGGTATCCGCTTTATCCGCATTGCGCGGAGCGCTGAAAACGCGACAAGCGAGAAGCTCTTCGACCTGCCGCCCATCAAGCCGGTCGACGACACGATCAAGTACTTCGGCGAAGGATTCGACTGGGCTCCAGCGACGATGAACGGTGCGGCAAGCAACAAGTACCATGTCAGCAGCGTCGCCCTCAACTTCGCCCACTACATCCGCAGGGCGAACGCGGAGAAGGGGCAGGACATCCCGATCGGCATCATCCATGCCTCGTCCGGCGGCTCGGCCATCCGCGAGTGGATCGCCCCGTCGGTCCTCAGCGCGAATGGATACCAGACGTACGGCTCCACCGGTTCCTCGGACGGCTGGTACTGGAACAACATGATGGCGCCGATCCTCCGCGCGAAGTTCCGTGCCGTTCTCTGGTACCAGGGCTGCACGGACGCCGGGATGAAGGCGGACGACTACAAGAAGCTCATGGACGTCCTCGTGCAGGATCGCCGCGACCGCTGGGGCGAAAACGGAGACCTGCCGTTCTACGCCGTGCAGATCGGCGCGCCCAACTACGCTGCCGGCTCCGGCACGATCGGCCTTGACCAGTATCCGGCCCCGACCGAGGACGACGTCGGCCACAACTACGTTCGTGTCCGCGAGGCGCAACGGCTCTGGAACATGTCCGACACGGGCACGCACGGCCTCGTCACCATCGTGGATTGCGTCGATTGTCTGAGCACTGGATCCCTTCACCCGACCGACAAGAATTTCGTGGGACGTCGCCTGTCGCTTCTCGCGCGCAGGGACATCTACGGCGAGACGGATCTTCCGGCGGAGGGACCGGTCTTCACCCGCGCGGTGCGTGAGTCCGACGGATCCGTCCGCGTCTTCTTCAAGTCCGGCACGGCGAAGGGACTTACGGCGGGGCGGATGAAGCCGGCTTCGTCGGTCTCGTTGAGCCAATGGGTCAAGAAGGGCACAGATCCTATCCGCGGCTTTGCGCTCTGCGGCAGCGACAACGTCTGGAAGGATGCCGATGCGACCGTCGAGGGTGAGACGATCGTCCTGCGCGCCAACGGTGTTCCTGCTCCGACTAAGTTCCACTACGGCTACTGGTGCGTCACCCGCGAGACCCTGCTGGAGGACGGCCAGCGCCTGAATCTCTACAACGAGGCAGGGCTCCCGATGTCGCCCGTCGCGCCGCAGACGGTTGAGGACCCGGCCACGTCGGAACAGGTCACGGACCCCGTGCTTGCGCCGGCTTCCTGCTTCTTCTCGCCGTCGACCAATGTGACGATCGTCTGCGCGACTTCAGGCGCGACGATCCGCTACACGCTTGACGGCAGCGAGCCGACCGTGTCGAGCGCGGCCTACGCGGCGCCGATCGCGCTCTCCGCCACAACGACGGTGAAGGCCCGCGCCTTCGCCGCGAACAAGGATCCGAGCGACATCGTCTTCGCGACCTACACGCTCGGCGATCCTCCGGCGGCGGAACCGGATCCGCTTTGGGAGTCGGGCATGTACAAATTCGCCGAGTGGACTCCGCTTGCGAATAACCTCCTGGCGGGTCTGACCACCTCCTATGGAGCCAACTCGCTCGATCCCTGGAACGGTAGCGTCGGCTGTCTGACGGACAGCAGTGTCTCTTCGAACCTCGATGACGGTACGGTTGGCATCGGCATCCGCAGCGGTGCGATTCTCAGCTGGTCGTTTACGACACCGAAGACGATTGAGACGATTCGTCTTACGGCATGCGGCTATAATCACATGTACAAGTACGACAAGATCCTCGTCGAGTCCGTCGAGGTCCTCCAGAATGGAGAATGGAACCAGATCGGCGTCAGCATCGCTTTCAACGGACCAAATTCGTATGGTTCCGATCAGTCGCTCTATGTCTCGCTTGCAGATGACGTTACGGGATGTCTTGCGACGAACGTGACGGGCCTGCGGATGACGTTCGGCAATCCGAATAATCTTGGCAAATGCCGTTACGCAGAGATCGAGGCGTCCGGATATGATTCTTCGGGAGCGCCAATCGCAACGGTTGCGATGCCGACCTTCAGCCCCGCTGCCTGCAGCTTCTATCCCACGACCAACGTCGCGCTCACCTGCGCGACGGAAGGTGCGGTGATCCGCTACACGCTCGACGGCAGTAACCCGACCTCGTCTAGCGCGGAATACACTGCGCCGATCGCGCTTTCCGCCACGACGACGATCAAGGCCCGCGCCTTTGCGGGCGGGATGAACGCGAGCGCCGTCGTGTCCGCGACATACACATACGCAGAACCGGGTAACCCGCCGGACGACCCTCCGTCGGGCGAATCCGTCCGCACCTGGACGACGGGCGACTATGATCCATCTACCTGGACGGGTCTCGAAAACAACATTCTCGCAGGTTTGACGGCCGTTGCGACGGACATGAGCAAGATATCTTTTGCAGCGAGCAAGGACCTTTCGAAGCTGACCGACGGGGCGGTGTCTGCGACTGCGGCTTCCACGGAGATCGTCGGACTGCAGCCTGACGCGGAGCTCGTGTGGAATTTCAGCGAGCCGAAGGTGCTTGAGAAAATACGCTTTTCTTCTCTTTGGTCTTCCAAGATCTATGCGGGCATCAGTGTCAAGGACATTCTGGTCCAGACCTCCGGATCGTCCGAATGGGTTTCGCTCGGCGTGAGCATCACCAGGTCTGGCAACGCCAGCGCCAATGGCGCACAGTACGCGCTTCTCAGCGATCCCGGGCTCGGCTATCTCGCCCTTGACGTGGTCGCATTGAAGTTTGTCTCCGGATCGGTCGAGGCGTTTGCGAACTACTACGCTGAAATCGAGGCTGTCGGTAGGACGAGCAGCGAGGCCTATCCGCCTGTGCTGAGTGGCCTCAAGGTCAAGCCGTGGGGCGCGTCCGCCGAGTTCTCTGGCTCGGTCGTTTCCGTCGGTACGGGCGCGAGTTCATGCGACGTCTATCTCGCGTACGGATCGGACGCGAACCACCTCGGCGCTCCGGTCAAGATTTACTCTGGCAACGCCGGCGCCTTTCATTACGAACTTGAGGGACTTTCGCAGAACACGAATTACAGCTATCTGCTCTCTGTTTCCAACAACGCCGCGACTGTCATGGGCTGCGAGGCAAGCGGAACGTTTACGACGACCGACGAAGTGCATCCAGACTGGTCTGCCTACAAGTGGGCGGTTATAGGCGATTCGCTGACCGATCCGACTCTTGCCCCTGGAATCGGCAACTACTACTACAACTTCGTCGCCGCCGATACTGGCATCCAGCTTGTCTACACAAACGGAATGGGCAGCACGGGCTACAAGAACAAGTACGACGTTGACGGCGGCAAGTGCTTCTACCAACGCCTGCTGGCGAATCCGCTTCCGTCCGACGTCGATGTCGTCACGATCTTCGGCTCGGTGAACGACTGGGGACAGGTTCGCAATGCCGCCGATGCCGGCGATCCGACCGACACTCTGGCCGACGGCAAGGAGACGCTTGCCGCCTACATGAACAAGGCCATCGACGTAGTCCAGGCCCAGGCGCCGAACGCGAAGCTCGTCCTTGTCGGAAGTCTTTACTACTACAACGTCGTCGCTTCGGCGCATCAGCTCGCGAACGATACGCTCCGCGCCGTCGCGGCCCATCGCGGCATCGCGTTCTACGATTGGCTGACGGAGAATCCGGACGATCCGCTCGACTTCCACCACATAGCAGACAATCCGACGGAGGAGGGGTCCTTCGCGCAGCGCTACACGCGCGACTGCCCTGAGACGATTGTCCCTGGCGAGACGTCGTTCGGACATCCCTCGGCTGAATACCACGAGGCGTGGCTCTCGCCGCATTTCCGCGGCGTACTTGCCGCGACGCTTTCGGATGCACCCGTGCCGCTTCCGACGGTCGCGACGCCGACCTTCAGCCCCACCGCCTGTAGCTTCTATCCGACGACGAACGTTACGCTCTCCTGCGCCGATCGCGCTTTCCGCCACGACTACGGTTAAGGCCAGCGCCTTTGCGGACGGGATGAACGCGAGCGCAGTCGTGTCCGCGACCTACACGTACACTGAGCCCGTAGACCCGCCGGAGCCGCCGGTGGGCGACAAGATGTTCTACATCGGCGAGACGGGATATGACAGCTGGGCGGATGCGTATGCCGCGGCGCAGAACGGCGATACGATTATCGTCGGTCAGGATGCGGAGATTTCCGGAACGGTCGGCAAAGAGCTTACGATCGACCTTTGCGGCGGCAACGTTAACGTAACGGGCGGATGGTGGCCTGCAACCGTCACGGTGGTCGATTCGCAAAAGCCTTCCGGCAGTTTCACGATCACGGGAGCCTCGTTGAACGTGCAGGGCGGCACCTTGGATTTGTCGGCCCTCGCCGGCAGCCAGTTGGTGTTCGCGGGTTCGTTTTGGACGAACGGATCGACCGTGCTGAAATTCCCTGGCGACATGACTCTCGCGGAGTGTACTGCCAAGATCAACATGGGGTCGAAACCGGTAGGCGAACAGATTGTCGTCCAGGGCGTCACATACACATGGGACGGGACGAGCTGGGGCGGACAGGCGTAAATCGCGATTACAGGAATAGCCGTCAAGCCGGATACGGTGGAGATCGGCGTGACGGCTTCAACTAGCGGCACGATTACGATTCTGGGCAGCGAGACAGTCAACGGTACGTACAGTGCTCTTGTGACGACCAAAGTCGCCGACGGCCTGTACAGCGTTCAGGTGTCGGACTGTCGTTTCTTCAAGGCGTCGCTGGATTTGTGAGGTAATTTGGAGCGACGAAGCAGGCATTCGAAATTTGAGCGTAATTGTGCTACAGCGATGCGGATATCAGGTGTGTGTGTTGCCCTTGGAGACGGCATTTGGCAATCGCTTTGCATGATGATACTTTCGTATAATTGTTTGGCTTATCCTTTTTTGCTATGATTTAGCCGTCACATCAAGAAAAAGGAGACGCAAATGAACAGACTCGCCTTTGCCATTCTTGCCGCTACAGGATTTTCCTGTATGACTGCTCTTGCCGATCCCATTAGTCCAACGGGCGACGCCACCAACGTCACGTCGGCGATTCAGGCTGCGATTGATGCCGCACCGAACGGCACCGTGACTCTTGCTGCGGGCACATATCCCATAAACAAGACGCTCATCATTTCCAACGGAGCGTCGCTCATTGGCGGCGGTTCAGACCGTAGCGCGGTCGTCCTTTCACTTGAGACGACGAAGACGGACCTTGACATACAGAGCGTCCTCAAAATAGACAACTCGGATGGTACGGTCGTATCCAACCTGACGGTGACGGGGAAAAATGCCTCGAACGGCGGCACCAGTTATGGGCCATCCGCTGCCGTCAAGATGAATTCCGGGCTTCTCGTGGACTGCTCGATTGAGGACAACAAGACGAAAAACGGCGAGTGGGAGGGCGGCGGCATCAGGTTGTCCGGCAGCGGCACGGTGCGCAAGTGCACAATCACAAGGTGCGAGACTGTAAACTCGGCAGGAAACTGGGGTCCCGGCGAGGCGATATACATGACAGGCGGTCTTGTTGAAAACTGCATAATCGTCTCCAATGTCGTCACCTGTGCCTGCAATGCACTGGCAGGCGCGGCTCAAGACAAGTCCGGCGGAACGGTTTACATTTCCAACGGCACGCTTCGCGGATGTCTCATTGCGGACAACGTCGCCCACCGTAACGGCTCTGGAGTGACCGCTGCTGGCGGCGTGGTCGAGAACTGCACGATAGCCGGAAACGGGCATTTCAGCGGCGATTCCGAAGCGACGGGCGTCTGGGTAAAGGGGACTGGCGTCGTGCTCCGCAACAACATCATTTGGGGAAACAAAGCTTTCAACGGTGCTGTCGCCAACTACGAATTCGCGGATGACGCCTCGCTGGCTTCGGCGAGCCTGGAATACAACGACACGAAGCCCGCTTTCACCGCGGGCATGGGCAACACCTCCGTTGACCCGATGTTTGTAGGCGCCGACAGCTGCGACTATCGCTGCAGATACTCCTACTGTGTCGATGCGGGAGGTAACCAGGAATGGATGGCACATGCTGTGGACCTTGACGGCAACGCGCGCGTCATCAACAGCAGGGTCGATATGGGATGCTATGAGCATGAGGCCCAGAGCGGATTTGTCTGCAGGATGAGCGTGGTCTCCGACGAGGCTCCGGACCGCTCCATCGTTGAGCTTAACTGTGAATATTCGGGATGCCCCTCCGGAACGGCCGAGGGCGCCTATTGGGTCTTCACGCGAAAGGAAGACGGTACGACGGTCGAGGCGACCGGGTTCTCCACATCGGTCGAGCTCACGGCCGGCACATGGAATGCGGCGCTCACCGTTCGCGGGGGAGGACAGACAGCGAGCAGCGAATACGATGATGCGGTCTTTGTAAGGGCGAGCAGGGTTTATGCGAACGTGAACGGCCGGAGCGAATTCCCTTACGACACGGTCGAGAAGGGGTTGCCTTCCATCATAGAGGCGTTTGGCAGCCTTGGCGCCGGTGGAACGCTCTATGTCGCGCCGGGAAGCTATGTGATATCCTCAAGCATCAGGCTCGTCAACGGCGGCTGCACGCGTATCGTGGCGCTGGACGGTCCTGAGAATACGATTGTCCGCATGTCCGATGACGAGACGTTCAAAAGCGACAGCGGAACATACGGCCTGCAGGTGCTCAGCGGCTCCGCCTATGTCAGCGGCCTGACGCTTATCGGCGGCCGTCCGTGCGCCGACTACACCGGTGATTCATACAAGACCCGCGGGCTTGTCAAGGTCGATGCCAAGGGCGCGGTCGTTACGAACTGCGTATTCCGCGATCAGATATCTCGCGACCGCGTCTATGAATCTGGGCTTTCGTTGTCCGCTGGAACCGTCGTGGACTGCCTCTTTACGAGGTTGGAGAGCTTTTCCTCGGGCGGCTCTATGCCTCAGGCAGGTGTCATCTGCGTTAAAGGCGGCCTCGCCGATCGCATTCGTGTGGAGGACTGCATTGCTACCGCCTCTAACACTGGAGCTGGTGGTCGGGGTGACATAATAGGCGTTTGGGGTAGTGGTGTTATGCGCAATTCGATCGTCACGCGCTGCTCGAGCCAGCACGATACGCCGATATACGTTGGTGGCGCGGCAGGCGCGTCTAAAGGCGGATTCATTGAGAACTGCACGATCGTTGCCAACACGAATCTTATGAACACTGCGAAAGACGGTTTCTGGTATGCGGCGGGTGTTGTCGTGGTCGGCGGCAGCGTGACGAACTGCATCATTGCGGACAACTGGTCCGCATTCCCCGGCGCCGTCTCCAACATATACAACAGCGCTGGCGCCGCCGGAATCGGCTACACGCTTGTCAATGACCGTGCGGGGGACTCAGCTTTTGTCACGGCGGAGAACCACAACATCGCCGTTGCCGCTGGCGCAAGGATATTCCGCAGGCCGGAAAGGGGAGATTACTCTCCTGCGACAGGATCTCCTGCAATAAATGCTGGGTTGCTGGAGGATTGGATGGAAATGGCGCTCGATTTAGCGGGTAAGCCACGTGTGGTCAGCAGGAAGCCCGATTTGGGGTGCATCGAGTCGTACCCAATGTCATTTAGCATTCGCTTGAGATGACAAGGGCCGGGTAGAGACCGCTTGGCGGAAATAGCATCCTGCATGCGCAGGAATTTTAATGGCGCCATTCGTGCGCCTGCGGCAGTGCGTTGGTAGCGCATCCGCCGAACTCCTTATACCCTCCAGTTGGCGGGGTTTTCAGCGGCGAAGGGGTGTTATATAATTTGGGTCGTCAAAAGACAACCCAGAAAATATTTCCAAATGGCCAAAAAAGGAGTAACCGAAATGAGCAAAATAACTATACGTTCCTTGTTGTTCGTCGCCGCTGGCATCCTGGCCTTGGGCCTTCGCGCCGACCCTGAGCCGATGTTCTACATCGGCGAGACGGGTTACGACAGCTGGACGAACGCATATAGCAATGCCAATGTCGGCGATACAATCACAGTTGGCGCAAATGCCGTGATTGACCAGGTAGCTGATGGTCACGTTGGGGTGATCAACAAGTCGGTCAAGATAGACCTCAATGGTAATGTTCTGAGCTATGCTGAAGGATGGCTGACCGGCTGCACCGTTGAAATTGTCGATACTGGCATGCCGAGCGTGACTGGGCGGTTCGAAATGGCCTCCGGCAGGATGAACATGTCCGGTGGTACATTGGACCTTTCGGCTCTTGTCGGAAGCGAGGTCTCGGGGGACTTCCAGATGTCCTCTACATCGCTCCTGAAGTTTCCCAGTGACATGGACCTCGATCAGTGCACAACTCGCATCGTGATCGATTCGGCAGACCAGCAGACGCCTAAGGGGAAGGGTGCGCGCATCGTGGTGCAGGGCGTCACGTACGTCTATGACGGAACGGGCTGGGGCGTTGCGTTCAAGATCACAAGCATCTCCGTGCATGATGAGGCGGTAGAGTTCGGTGTGATGGTCCCGGCAGACGGCGAGGTTACGATCCTCGGCAGTGAGACAGTCGACGGCAACTATGGTGCGTTGACGACAACTAAGATCGGCGATGGCGTCTATCAAGTCCCGGTATCCACTTGCCGCTTCTTCAAGGCGGCGATGGAAAAGCTCGGACTCGACATGC
>CACYNF010000062.1 GCA_902775595.1 uncultured bacterium
CAGAGATTCATCCTATGTAATTCCTATCGCGGCGGATTTGCACCGCTCGACTCTAAACAACCCTACTCGACTCTGATGTTTAGCCGCAAAGAACGCAAAGGTCGCAAAAGAAAGAACTGGTTGATTGTTGCCATGGGGTCTGACCCCATAGTATTTGGCTTTCTTCACGTGCGATATCATGTCAGCCGTCGTGATTTCCGGGTTGTAGTGGAAGTCCACGCCGTCCGATCCCGTCGCCTTGAGTACGGAGACGATCTCCTCCGCCGTCCAAGGCGCGGCGTCGTCCAGCCACGCCTTGCGGCTGTAGAGGCACCAGAACGCCTTGTACTGCGGCATTGCCTTCTTGATGGCGGCGAGCGTGTTGGTATTGCCCACGATGAAGAGCGTGTTCACCGGCGTAGCCTGCGTTTGCCGCCCGAATACGTCCTTGATGTAAGGCACGATCTCCGGGCCCGGCTTCACCTCAACGTAGATCCAGCGTCCGTCGCGGGCGAGACCAAGCACTTCCTCGAGAAGCGCGGGACGCGTCCCCGCGAACTTCGAACCTTTCCACTTGCCCCATGCCCCGACGTCGAGGCGGGATAGTTCGCCCCACGAAACGTCGCCGCAGGCGTTGGTGTTCGCGCCGCCAGTCGTCCGCTTCAGGGTCTTGTCGTGGAAGGTGAACACGCGCCCGTCATTCGAGAGGTACACGTCGCACTCGAAACCGAACCCGCGCTCCACCGCCGTTTTGTATGCCGGAAGAGTGTTCTCCGGCGCATCGACGGACTCGCCGCGATGCGAAATCAGCGTGTCGTACGCCAACTCTGCGGCCGAGAGCGCCGCGCCCGCCGCAATCGCCGCCGCGAAGACGGCTGCCCTCGTGACGATTATTCTTTTCATCTTGTTCCTCTTCATGTCTTGAATGTCGTCGCTATCGGCTTGCCAAATGTGCCGAGCGAGGTCAAAGGGCGGACCGCGACGGTGAGCGTCTTGCCGGGCGGCAGTTCCGACTTGGGGATTTCAAGCGTTGTTACGCCTCCGTTCGGCTCGTGCCCGATTCCCATATTGCATCCAGCCGCGTAGACCGCCTTGTGGAGTTTTTGCGTTCCTTCGTCGCCCACCACGACGACCTCATACGCATACGCCCGCGAATCTGGATTGCCGTCGGCAAGAGGAATCGAGACCTTTACCGCATCTTCACCACTCTCCAACTTTACACTTTCAACTTTCAACTTTACACTCTTCCCGAACTGCGGCTCGCCGATAACCTTCTTCAACTCGCCCTTCAAGAACGGATGCGGCTTGTACTTCCCAAGCGGCATGACGATGTCACGCCCCAGTTTTCCGCCCGCGCCAAACTCATGCCGCTCGACAACCATCATGTCGTCATACAAACTCACGACAAGGCCTTGTCTGCTTTTCAGCTTTTTCACACCTTCCCGGTTCTCGATCCTTGTCGCGGCAATCTTCTCGTCGTGCACAAGGACGGCCCCCCACCATGGCGCGCAGCACGGAACGTTGATGGACGTGAACACGTCGCAGTTACATACGAACGTTCCCAAGTTCGCCGCGCTGTAGTGGTTGTGCCCGTAGAACGCCACGGAGTTGCGGCAGCCGTGCCGTCTCAGGACCGTCATAAGATTCTTGGGATGCAACGAAGGCACATGTCCGATGAAGAAGAACGGAATGGAAGACTTGTTGAGCCCATACGTCTCAATGCTTTCGTCAAGGAGAGACGCCATTTTCCCAAGATCGGCGCCATACTGCCATCCGAAAAAGTGAAAGCCCTTCACTTCCCGATGCCAGACCTCTTTGTACTCCTCTCCCCAGATGCGCTGCCATTTCTGCGCCGTATCGACCTGGAGGACCGCGTCATTCCATCTGTCTTGCCCCGGATATAGCCGCCGCACGAACGCACCATGATTCCCTCCGACGTGGCTGCAGAACTCGTGGTTGCCCGTCACGAAAAGCTTTGCTACCTCTCGTCCATCGTTCCCTTTGTTTTCTGGAAACACCTTGCGCCATATGGCGGCATGCGCCTCCATCTCAACGACCTGCCCAAGGTGCGCAAAGTCGCCGCAATGCACGACGGCATCGATGTTCCGCGACTTGAAATGCCGCAGTGCGGACTCGAAATACGTGCCCTTCCAATCCTTGTCGATGACGCTGCCGTAGCGCGGCGACGTACGCAGGTGCGTATCGGCTACCACCCCGAACGTGAATGCCGGTTTCCCCTGCGGTTTCCACCCCGGCGGCATCGCGAAGAGACTCCTCGCGCCAACCGCCCCGAAGGAGGCGAACACCCCGCGCAGGAACTCATTTCGTGTCATGTCCGTCATCACCGCTCCGCCTTTCCCCCGAACGGGAACAGACAACGCGCCCCCTGGTTCTCAGCCAGGATGACGTCCCATATCTCCGGCCGCCTCCCCCTGGTCGGAAGGGGGATGAAGAAGTCGCTTTGGCGTAGCGTTGCCTCGGCGCCTTTCGGAGAAGTGCGCAGAATCGCATACCCGATGTCGCCCCAATGCCCGGTAGATGGAAGGCTCATCCACTTTACCACTCGGCGACGGTTCTGCTTTTGCCATCCCTTGCCCCAACGGTGAATGTGACCGAAGATGAAGCCCGCCGCCGGCGACCTTCCCAGCAGATCCATTATTGGCTTGCCCTGCACCATTATCTCGGCGATGAGCTCGTCGTGCCCCTTTCTCCCCCGGCCGAGCTTCACGTAGACGGGCAGCGCCTCGGGATAGTCCGCGCCGACGAGCGAGACGCAGATGAAGTCGTGCCCCATGCGGATCTCGCCCGTAGAGCCGTCGCGCCCCATCGCCATGCCCTCCATGCCCTCTCCGCCGAAGACCTTGCTGATGTCCGAGAAGTCGACCGCGAACGTGCAGCCGTCGAGACGGTCCTCGGGGATGTTCTTCAGCAGCCATCCGCCCGTCGCCTCGACGAAGTCGTAGTTCCCGAGCCATCCGGAGACGCGCTCCTGGACGCGCTTGCCTTCCGCCTTCGACGCATTCTCGCGGAGCGGCTTCGACAGGTCCGAGACGAGCGTCGACTTCCCCGTGACGATCTCCGAGAAGAGCGACTTCAGCGCGTTCCGTTCGGGCTTGGGCCTCGCCCCGAACACGCCCTTCAGGAAATCCTCGTAGGTGACATCAAGCGAATTCTGTAGTATATTACCCATTGCGGCGTTCCTTTCCTCTGGTTGTTTTTGCACCGCTAATTATAGCGAAACCGCAGGAGGAACGCCGCTTTGCATCGTTCGAAGACTGCGGCGCGAGCGGAGGGACGGGGAGTGCCGTGAGTGAGGAGAGAGGTTTTGCAGGCGTAGGAGAGCCGTTGCACGCAGCCAAGGATTCTGTCGAGGCAGGGCAGGCTGAAGACGGAGTCTTGTCTTGCTGGAGAAGCGCAAACCCGAACGACGAGACCGAACGGCAGTTCCCCGGCCCGCAGCGGGCGGTCGGAAACGGCCTTTTCTAGGGGCTATTCAAAAAACCGGGATAAGCGTGAACAAAGATTCCGCCCCTGGGGTGAGATGCGTTTCGTCGCGTCCGAGCGCATGGAAACAGTCCCATGAGGGGCGCGGAGAGAGCAGAGGCCATTTGCGCACAACGCTATCTGACGACCAGCAGCGTTCCATTCGCGGGGCCGAAACGGAGAGACTTGCCGTCGGCTGACTTGCGGCAGACCCAGCGGCCGAACGTCGCCGTGTCGAGCGCCAACGTGGGGACAGGACCCTCCAGCTTCGCCGTGGACGTGAGAAACGCCGTCTTGTCACGATCCCTGTAGGCGGACAGTTTCTCGGGATCCGTGACGACGAGCCGCGCACCCTCGGCGACGCGCAGCCGCCCGACCGTGAGCGTCCGCCCCTCCCCAAACAGGTCGGCGCATGAAAGGCGCAGCTCATCCGTCACCGTGACAAAGCCGCTGCCCGTCAGCGTGACCGTACCGTAGCCGCCAAGCGACGGCACGGCGCGTTCCCATCCGCCACCGAAGCGGATTTCGCCGCCCTTCAGCACGAGCGGCGACCCCGCCGGATACGTGTCGGAGTCGAATTCGAGCGAACCGCCCTCGACCACCGTCGCGCCTTCGTAGGTGTTGGGCGTATCCTTCAGCATCGTGAGCCTCAGCAATCCTGCGCCCCGCTTCACGAGGCCGCCGGACGGTGCGGGCGCGCCGACGGTGAACGGACAGGCAAACGTCTTCTTGCCGTCGCCGGACGCGATCGTCACCGTGAGGTCGCCCGGCACGTCATTTCCGGGGCTCGTCACCGTGATGCCAGTCAGCGTCCCCGTCGCCTCGTCCAGCTCCGCCACCGCCGTCGCGCCATGGACGTTCACGCCCGAAATCACCACGCGCGGCGGCGCCACGTATTTGTTCTTGAACGCGACGTCCGTTGGCAGCGAGACCGTGCGCAGGACGTTCCCGGACGGCTTTTGGATCGGCACGTTCCAATACACGTCGCCCATCGTGGCGGATTCCGCCGTGTCCACCGTGAGTCCGCCCGCATAGACCGTCACGCGGTCGGGGTCGTCGTACGTGCCGAAGTTGTTCTGGAAGAACATGCCGTTGTTCAAAGCCTTCAGGACGCCGCCGTCAAAGTTCACGTAGAACTTCGCGTTCGCCGTCGCGGCCCGGAACGTCTCGTCGCTGAAGTTCGGCGTCGCCGTCGTGTCGCCGTACAGCCCCATGCGCTCCTTGAACATCTTGGCGCACGCGAGCGTCGCGCCGTCCCGCACGGAAAGGACGCTCGTCACGGCGTTGGACGAGACGTAGGCGATCACCGACTTGCCCGCCGCGAGCGCAAAGGAAGTTCCGTCACCGGAGACCGTGAGGACGGCCTCCACGTCCCTCTGGTTCAGCAGCGCGTCCGCGTGGCAGAGGACGGCGTGATGCGCCCCCGCGAATGCGCCGCCCGTCTGATGCCAGAGCGCGTATGACCCGCTTTCGCGCGCGAGGCGCAACGACAGGGCGCTCGCGGCGGTCATGTCCACGCGCCCGCCGCGCTGGCGGACGATCCCGACGCCCGCGCGCCCCATCGTGAGGAAGCCCTCCGACGCGAACTCGCCCGCGTTCACCGCGAGATAGCCCGCACCCGCCTGTCCGAGCCAGCCCTGATTGGCGGAGCCGCCGCGCCAGAACAGCTTGCCGCCGTCCACGTAGATGGCTCCGATGCTGCCGGCATACCGTCCGACGTTCAGGTCGTTCGAGACGACCGCGCCCGCGCCAATCTCCAGGACGCCAAACTGGTCCTTGTCGCGTCCGACCATGAGATGGTGCTTTTCCGCATTCGCCGCCGTGCCGTTGGCGGACGCTGGCATCGTGAACGTGCTCGCGCCCGTCAGCGTCAGGCGCGCCGCGTTCGCCCAGTCGCCCTGCACGAGGGCCGCCGCGTCATTCGGCGTGAAGCCGGACGAACCGACCGTGCGGTTCGTGACGGCGAATGTCCCGGCGTCCGCCAGCGCGAGCGTGGCGTTCGTGACCGCGAGCGCACCCACCGTGCGTGACCGGCCACCCGTCACGGAGAAAATGCCGGGGCCCTTCACGCGGAAAGTGCCGGGGCCGTCCAGCGCGCCCGCGAGCGTCGAGACTTTCGTCGCGTCGTCGAATGCCGCATTCTTCGACTCCCATGTCAGCCCCGATCCGAACGTGACGGCCTCCCACAGCGTGTTCTGCTTGTCATCCTTCTTCGTCACCGAAACTGTCGCCGTCCCCGCCGCGACGACGGGCCACGTCACATCCGTACCGTAGAGGCTCATCACCGTGCCGTCCGCAAAGCGCAGCGCCGAATCACCGAACGCCTCGCAGCCGAGCGGCGCCTGCATGAGGATCGTGCCTTCCGACACTTCGATGTCGCCGGGATTCGTCACGGTCGTGCCCACGGTGTAGAACTCGAACATCTGCGCGCTCGCGCGAATCGTCAGCCGGTGTCCGCCCATGTCCAGCGCACACCCCTTCGGACCGCCGAGGCCCCACCGGGCGTCCGCGCCCAGCGTCGTGTCGCCGTTCAGGGTCACGTTCTGGAAAAGCCCGTGTCGCGAGCCGGCGTTCGTGCCCGACCGCTGCACCGCACCCCGTCCGTCCGCGCCCGCGCCGGACACCACCAGCGTCGTCGCGAGCGGCGACGTGCCGCCCGAACCCTCCGTATCGACAATCGCCAGCGTCGCGCCGTTCGCCACCATGATCCGTTCATGCGGCGGCGTCTCCTGGCCCCGGCCGCCAAGGGCCGCGTAGGCGCCCTTCAGGACGCCGTCCCGCACCTCGATGTCGCCCGTGAACGTGTTGGCGGTCGTGCCAAGGTCGAGCGTGCCCGCGCCCTCCTTGACGAGCGTGATCGCGCCGGAGAGCCCGCCCGCGTAGGTCGCCGTGCCGTCGGCGACGGTGAACGTCCAGGTGTCGCCATCCTTGACCGGCTCGACCGTGCCGTCGGCGAAGACGGCCGAGGCCGCCGCAGCGAGCGTGATGAACAGGAGTCTCTTGTAGAGTAGAGACCCACGCCTCGGCGTTGCCGCCGGTGCGACTTCCCCCTCATCAAACCGTACGTGCGGATTTCCCGCATACGGCTTTCCATCGAGTGCTTTTCCTGTTGCCATGGATTATTTCCTTTCTTTGATTGTCAAGCGCATATTATACGCATTTTTTTTCCTGTCAATCCCGCGCCCTCCTCACATCCGCCCACGCGAGGCGGTAGAGGCCGTAGTGCGTCATTTCGCCGTAGTAGGTGTCCGCGAACTTCAGTCGGTAGTACCGCTGGCTCTTCCTGTTGAGGAACCGCGCCATGCGCTTCAGCACATAGTGGTTCACCTTGCGGAAAACCCTTGACGGATAGCCGACGGAGTAGAACGCGCCCCACCCCTTCAGCAGTCTGTTCACCCTTTTGACGACAGTTTCGACAGGCAACAACACATTGCGCGAATGCGTCAGTTCGTGGACTTCGCGGCACACCCGCTTGACCGACTTCGAGGACGGGCCAAAGTGCAGATACCTCCTGCCCGTCTGCTCCGCACGCCCGCTTCCGACCAGCCGGAAGTCCTGCGCGGGGACGGTGATGCCGTCCGCCGTCTGCGGACGCATCGCGTGGTTGACATAGATCGTCTCGCCGTTGCCATAGCGGACGCGCACGAGGCCCGGTGCCAGCTCGTCGTGCCGCGTCATTTCCTCCAACTGGAGGTGACGAAGCCCCTTAAACTGCTCGTAGGCCGCCGCGATGGCGGGAATGTTGCGGTCGCCGAACGAGTAGAAGATAGGGCGGCCGCCGAACTCCACGAGAATCAGGTTGTCACGTGTCGAGAGGACGCCCTGCGTGACGCGATCCGGGTTGGAGAGGACGACATCGTGGAACGCGAGTTCCCAGAACGGCACGATCTTGTCCTCCAGCGTCTTGCGTCCGGCAGCCCGCGCGTCCCGCTGGTCGCGGATGCGCGGCGTCGCGTAGTTGATGTAGTCGAGGTAGCCGACGAGCCAGTCGCCGCAGCACTCGCTCGCGAAGCCGCCGAAGCGGTCGCGGCAGAGGCGCGCCGCCTTGAGCATGTACTGGAGCTGCTGGGGACGCGTCGCCGCGTGGCCCGGGGCGAGGCAGCGGTAGGGGAACGCGCTGGAGAAGACGTCGATGTAGTGGGCGCCCCAGAAGCCGAGGCCGGCCGCGCGGCGTAGGCTGTCCGGCATAAAGCCCTGCACGTCCCAGGCGTTGCGGAGGCAGAGGTTGTAGGCCCTGCCGCCGCTCCAGGAGCCGTTCACGTCCAGCCCCTTCGTGCCGAGGCAGGCGATGTTGCCGTTGTCCCACAGCGGCGAGACGGTGTAGCAGTCGGTGTAGTTCTCCTGCGCGTCGATGATGTAGCCGAGCGCCTTCGCGCCCGCGATGAGCCGCCGCAGTCCGGCCTCGCCGCCCGCAGCCTCCTCCACGGGGAAGACCGCCGGGGCGCGTCCGTCGTAGCCGCCCGTCTGCCAGCCCGCGACGACGACGGAGAGGTCGTCCACGCCGCGCGCCTTGAGCTTCTTCAGGTTCTCGAGCGCCTCGTCGAACGAGCAGACGCGGCGGACGGGATGCTCCGTCTCCGGCGTGAAGTCGCGCGCGTCGTCCGGCCGCTTGAACGGCTTCGCGGCGCACTGCTGGCGCACCGTCACGGCACGCGCGAGCTTCAGCAGATGCGGCCTTGTCTTCGCGCGTTCCTTCAGGGGCCTGATTTCCGGGTCGCGCGCCTCCTTGTAGCGGCGGAACGCCTTGGCCATCTCGTTGTAGCCCGCGCCCTTCGGCAGGTCGTAGACGACGACGCTCATGTCCTCGTAGGCGTCGATGCCCGTGTCCTCGATGCGCCAGCGCGGGAACGCGCGGTAGACGCCGCCCTCGGACGTCACGCGCTGATTGTACTCGAAGCGCATCCCCTCGACGACCGCGAGGAACGACCTCTGCGGCGTCTTCATGCCGTAGTAGGGGAGCGTCAGCCAGTTGCGCAGCTGCTGCCACGAGCCGTTCGGGCGCGTGAAATGGCCGAGGACGCCGCGCTGGCTCACCCAGTAGCCGTCGTCCCCGACGCGCGCCTGTGCGCAGCCGACGTGAAGGTCGACATCCCGCGCGCCGGTCGCGTCGCCCGCCGGCACCGTGTAGCGCCAGCCGCCGTCCGCCTGTCGCACGCCGATCACCGCATTCGTCCGCGCCGTGCCGTCCTTCGCCCAGATGACCGCCCAGCCGTCCGCCCGCACGGACGTCGGCTCGGATGCGGCGGCGAGCGTGCGCATGAGCGCGCGGAAACTTTCGGGCGTGCGCGGCGCCGTCGGCTTCAGCGAGTCGAGCGGACGCGCCAGCAGGGCCGCAACCTCGGCCTCGCACGGCGCCAGCTTCAGCGGCGTCGTGCGGTCGCCCGCCGCGAGCAACGCGGCGGCCTTCTCGGCGAAGCGGCGCGCACGCGGCGCGTAGAGGTGGCGCGCGAGCTCGTACTGGTGGCTGCGGCAGTAGTCGTTCGCGGCATTGTCGAGCAGCACGCGCGGAAAGTCGGGGTTCGTCACCTTCTTGACCGCATCGAGGCGAAGATACGACTCCCAAAGAGAGTAGTCCGTGTGGATCGCGAGCAGGTCCGCCATCCGATCCGCCCGCCGCGCGAGTTCCGCTGCACGTGCCGCGAGGCCCGCGCCGTCCGACGTGCCGCGCTGCCACGCCGTGAAGTCGCGGTCGAAGCGTCGCGCATCGTGGATCAGCCACCGGTCGAGCGCCGTGCGCGCGAGGTCGACCGCGTCGCGGCGGATCGCCTCATCCTCCCAGCGGATCTCGGCGAGCGCGGCGAAGACCGACCGCACGTCGGCGAGCGCCGCCTCCCAGCGGCTTTCGGAGCCGGGGCCGTAGACGTCCGGGTGCGGGAACGCGCCGAGCGTCGTGCCGCAGAAAAGCGTGCCGTAGCTGCGGCCCCAGTTGAGGAGCGGCCCCATCGGAATGACCCGTTGCCAGATGTGCTTCATCGCCTCGGCCTGGTCGCCGTAGCGGCTCGCGCAGAACTCGTCCAGCACGGCTTCGTGTCCAAGGGGCTTCGCTGACCAGGCGTTCGCCGTGAAGAAGCGGAGCGCGAGGGAATCCGTGTGGCTCGCCTCCGGCCAGAGGATGAAGCCCTTGCAGAACGGGTCGTTCTGCACGAGCCGCTGGCGCGCCTCGATGACCGGGTAGTTCGCGCGCACGTCGAGCGCGCTCTCGTAGGCGAGAAACATCGAATAGGTGTAGGGGAACTTGCCGACGACGCCCCACTTCGTGAAGTTGTTGCCGCCGAGCGCCTTCAGCTCGGAACGGTAGTCGCGCGTCGCGTCCCCTTCGTAGTCCCAGATGATGTCACGCGCCGGGTCGAGTTCCTTCAGCAGCGACCGGACCTCGTCGGGATTCCACGTGTAGTAGAAGTCCCAGCCGGCGATGAGGTTCTTCGCGTTCGGATATTCGCGATGGGCGCGGTCAAGGAACTTCTTCAGCGCCGTGACCTTGAGGTTGAGGTTGTCCGCACGGTTCGTGAAGCACCGCCGCTCGCCGAGGCCGGGCGTGTGGAGAAGCTCCTGATTGTCGCGGCCTTGGCCATACGCCTCGACCGCCGTCTGCGTCAGCTTCCAGTAGGCGTCGGCCCAGCGGTCGTCCCGGATGTCCCAGACGAGGCCGTTCGGCTCCGAATAGCTCTTCGTCGCCTGCGGCAGGAACGGCGGTCTCATCTTCTCCAGAAACGCGCGGGGCGTGCGCGAATACCAGTGGGTCATCGTGCCGAAGTCCTCCGGCGCCATCAGGCCCCGGTCGAACGCATACTTCTGCACGTTCCGTCGAAGGCGGCCGCGGTAGTCAAGCGGCCAGAAGAGCGTGCGGTTGTCGAACCCCTTGCCCGCGTCGGCCGGCGTCTGCGCGGCATCTGGGTAGGGCACGACGTCCGGGTAGGCGCGCTGGAAGAGATCGTCTTGCCCGATGCGCAGCATGAAGACGTTGAGCCGCCGCTTGAGGCACCAGTCGATCTCGCGCGTCCACTCCTGGGGCCCCCAGTGCTCGGCCTGGAAGCGCGTGAGGCCCCGGTGCGCAAAATAGCGGATGCCGCGGTACTCGAAGTGGGCCTCCTCCTTCACATTGAGGCCGGAGAGGTCGATCGCGTCCTTCTGCGGCACGACGTCGCCGTCCCAGAACCAGTGGCAACCACCGCGACGCTCGAGGAGGTCGTAGAGTCCGTACCAGACGCTCCGCATGTTCGAGCCGGTGATGGCGACGGCGCTCCCTTCAGACACAATCTTGTACGCATCCTTCCCCGACTTCGACACCTTTGGATCGATGGCAAATTCCACCGCGCCCTTCGGCGCGTCCTTGCCGGTTATCTGCCTATGGTATTTTGCGTACTCGGCGCGTTGAAGCGAAAACTGGTCTAGTGCGTCAGCCCACGAGACCATTGCGCAAACCGAAGCACAAGCTACAAAACTGATGGCAAGTATAACTCTCATAGAATTCCTCAATAAAGTTTTGACGCAATTTTATCATATTTATCCGTCGCCGTGAATACTTAAACCGCCAAGAAAACATCATCTTTTTGCCAAACTGCCAGCCAGGCGGGACCTGGTTGTTGAGATTGCCCATATCGAGCATCTGCATTGTCATTTACCTCCAACCTTGGCTATTTTACCAGATTGGATAGACTCATAGCAACCAAGCATTGCCTGGATGGTCTCCTTGTGCCACTTGAGGTTGATAAGCGGCGTCTTGTGGTTGCGGATGCAGTCAACGAACTCGTCTATGAGACCAACCCACTCGTCGAAGTAGGTGTACTGCACGGTGTAGCGGTCGTTCGGGGCCCCGTTGTGGTATACGTTCGGGCCAAAGCAGTCGCAAGTGATCATGCCCTTGTCGCCTGTGATGGTGACGTTCACTTCCATGCGCTTGGGGAAGCGCTCCCAGCCGGGTCCGGGGACTTTCAGCTTTTCCTCGAGGCGCGACCAGCTCGGATCGAACAGGAACGCAGTTCCATCTTTCATCTTGCCGACGGCCATGAGCATGTCCTCGACCTTAAGCCCGTCGCGCAAGTTCGGCGCGACCTCGGCGTAGATGTAGTCGAAGCTGCTGCCAGTCAGGTGGCGGATCAAGTCAAAGATATGCGGGTGGTCACAAAGCGCGCCTCCGCGGAAACGTGAATCTCCCTTTTTAAGTGGCACGACAGAGCCGAAACTCGCCTGCGGATCGCCCTGCCACGGAAATGCCCACACCGGCGACAGCGTGATATTCGTCGCCTGGAAGCTCTTGATCTTGCCAATCGCGCCGTCGGCAATAAGCTTCTTCAGGCGACGCACGACGGAGTTGTAGTGCATCTCAAGCTCTATCTGGCAGACAATTCCCGCCTTGTCGCACATGGCGATCATCTCGTCGTACTCCTTCATGTCGAAGGTCGGGATCTTCATCGAGAGGATGTGGATGCCCTTCTCGGCGCACCACTTCATCTGCTCGAAGTGGCGGTCGTTCGCGGAGGCGATGACGACGGCCTCGATGTCGGGATGCTTTTTGTACATCTCCTCGGGGTCGAGGTAGCAGGGAACGCCCGTCTTGTAGAGCTCGTAGGTCTTCTTGGCGTCCTTGTCCTGGGCGCAAGAAGCAACCCAATCGAGCTTCTGGTTGTCGAGCAGCGTCTGGTAGTACTTGCGGGTATGGCCGTGGGTCATGCCCATCATCGCGATCTTTACTGGTTTCATCTGAAAATTCCTTTTTCTTTTTAATGGCCGTGTAGAAGTGGAGAAGTGGAGGTGCTTCTACATTTCTACACCTCTACACGGCTAATCACTCACCTGACCTCTGCGACCTTTATCGACTGGTTGGTGTCAAGGCCCTTCTTTACGGCGATGGTCTTCGCCGCCTTCGACTTGTCCGCAGCGAACGCGAGCTTGGCGGCCTTCGTAGCCTTCGCCCATGCGGCCTTCCAGACCTTCGCATCGGCTCGTTTCTGCAGAAGCGCGAATGCCGCGCGAACGTTCCAGATTTCGTCGTAGGAGAGCCCGAAGAGCTCAGTGTCGACGTCCGTGTATTCCGCCATTCCATCCGCACCCCAGCAGCGGATCGACTCGTGCTTCGTGTGCGTGTCGACCGTCTGGTCGCAGGCAACGCCGCGCTTCGCGATAATCTCGTGGCGGTCATATCCGGCTTCGCCCTTCGGGAGCCCAGCGCCGATTTCGACGGATACATTCACGTCGTTGGCAAGCTTGGCGAGGACGTTGACTGCGAGCCCGTTTGCAACGGCCATGACGCGGACGACATCCGATGCGCCAAGGTATGCGGCGAGATCAAGTTCCTTTGCAAGCATCCCCTCGATGTCCGCGCCCTTCGGCGCGAAACTCGCAAACCTGAGTGTCGAGACGCCCTCGAGCGTGCCGTTCTCGGTCATCTTCTTGAGCTCGACGATCTTGCGCTCCATGCGCCCCGGAAGAAGCGGCGTCGAGCCAACGAAGCAGTGTCCGTCCTTCAGAGTTATCTCCCCCTGCTTAGCTCCGTACTTCCCGCGCAGGAAGTCGAGCCCCTTGTTCATCTTTTTCAAGTTCATTTCAACCTTTCAACTTTTCAACAATTCAACCTTTCAACCGTCAGAGACATTTGACGAGCGGCTTGTACTTGGCAAGGTATGCCGCGTTCTTCTCGTCGCCGCCGGGCGCATTCGCGGAGTTCCACACTGGCGGCACGATGCCGCGCTCCACGCACTGGCGGCAGCACTCGATTTCGAGAAGATGCGCAATCGTGAAGTCGACGACGTTCGAGACCGGTCCAATGGGCGTCGTCATTCCGGGAACCGTCACCACCGCATCGCCGACGGGGTTGTAGTCGTCGATGCACACGTCAGCGTAATCGAAGAGGTTCTTTCCATTTGGGTGGCGGATGAAGTGGTCCTTCGGCATTTCGTTCTGCCAATACGACGAAGCGACGGCGATGATCTTGCATCCGCGTTTCTTGCACTCTTCCGCCGCGTCTATCGTCGCGGGGTTGATGCCGATGTTGTGGAAAAACAGCACCACGTCCCCTTCCTTGACGTCATAGTATTTCACGATGGACGCGCCGAAGTTGACGGTGCGCTCCAGCGCAAGGTACTTTAGCGCCTGATTGAAGACTGAAAGCGCTGTCTCCATCATCGGGTTGATGTTCGCGAGCCCGCCCGCGCGGAAGAACATCTCGCCCATCGCGAGGGTGGTGTGTCCGCCGCCCGCGTAGACGTTGATGAGCTTGTCGTCGGCAATGGCGTCAGCCATCAGCTTCGCGGCGGCCTTGATGTTTTGCTCCTGCTTCTCGGCGACCTCCTTGATATTGGCAATCGCCTTGTCGATGTATCCAAAGTCGTTCAGCATCAGTAGTTCTCCTCTTTTGCAGGTGGTATTATACACTTTTCTCGCGAAATACAGAATATTTTATCCGCCAAAATAACATCATCATTTCGCCAATCGCAATCTGGGGCGCCGCGGAACGGACGGCATGACGTACTTGAACGCCACGGATTGCGCAGCTGCGGCGTTCGCGGCGATGCAGGCGTCGCGCAGACATTCCCCTTCCGCGAGCCGCACGGCAAGAACGGCGTTAAACGTATCACCCGCGCCCGTGGAATCGACCGACTGCACCGCAGGCGCTGGAATGACCTCGCCCGTAGAGCGTATGCGACAGCCTTTCTTGCCGAGCGTCGCGACAACCTCCCCCGGCACGTCGCCAAGCTCAGCTTCCTCGAATTCGTTCGGCGTCCAGAGCGCCACGCGATCCTTCAGCGCATCGGCCAACGGACGCGCCGGCGCGGGATTGAAGACGATCCTGACGCCGCTCTCCACCGCGATTTCCGATGCGCGCAGGTTTACCGTCTCTGGAACTTCGTTGTTCAGGAGAAGAATGTCTGCGGTTGCAACCTTTTCGTAGAATCCCTTGTCAACATCTTCTGCATCCAGTTCCGCGCCGGGATAGACCGTGACGCGAGTTTCGCCCGTGCCGTCTGTCATGATTGCGGCGCAAGCTGTAGGGGTTTTCTTCGCGACAAGTGCTGCACGGATGCCTTCCTTCGCACAGAACTCCCCAAGTGGTTTCACGTCAGGCGCGGCAACCGCGCCGAGAAATGCGACTTGCGCACCCTGACGCGCCGCCGCGACCGCCTGGTTGAACCCTTTGCCGCCCCACTCCTCGTGGATTCCGGATGCGTGGATGGTCTCGCCGCCGGAGTGGAAACGCGGCACTTCAAAGAACAACGATCTGCCGACCAAACCTATAACGGCGATTCGCGTCATCCTACAACCTCTTTACCCGTCCGAGATATCGTTCCTCGAGCGCGGCGTTCTTCGCCGCGCCGCCGTCCATGTTCCCGCTCACGTACACCGGCGGCGTGACACCTCGTGCCAGAGCCTTCTTCGCGCCTTCAATCAGAATTGAATTCAGTATGAACATCGACGCATACGTTGAAAGACCTCCCATCTTCCCGGTGCCGACCTCGATGACGGCATCCCCGTATGGCACTTTGCAGTCGATTGCGATGTCCGCCTCGTCCAACAGCACGCCTCCGTGCGCACGGTACGCGGAAGAGGATATGGCAACCGTCTTGACGCTGTCCGCCTTGGCAACGCGGAGCATCTCGACGGGCGCGGCGTTCTTGCCGCTCGCCGATATGACGACGAGCAAGTCCTTCTCAGGGTCGATCCCTTGACGGCGGAACACCTCCGGCGCTATGCCGAACATCTTCTCCATGCGGCTCGACTTCGCCGCTCCGTCATGGAGCATCAGATCCTCGTCAAGGAGGGGCGACACGCAGGCGAGCCCACCAGCACGGTAGAATGCGTCAAGCGCGGCGAGGTGGGAATGTCCGCAGCCGAAGACGTGAACGAGTCCGTCGCGACAAATGACATCCGCCACCGCGTCGGACGCACACACGAGCGACGCCCCTCCCTCCACCTCGATTCGATTGAGGATGCTCGTTATTTGATCAAGGTATTCGCCCATGATTTCCAGTCCAACGACTAGCGACCGACGACTCGCTTATAATTTTCGCCGATGGTGTCCCAGAGCTTGAGCGCGTCCGGCGCGCCCACGACCGTGCCGTAGCCGCCGCGGTAGGTCCACGCCGCGAGGCGGTCGACGCCTTCCTTGACGGCGAGGTCGACCCAGTGGTCAACCTGCTTCCAGTCCTTGGGCTGCTTGTAGTAGCCCATGAGCCAGCGCTCGGACTTCTTGCCGTACTTTTTCGCGATGGCGACGGTGCGGCGCGTGATGTCGAGGAAGAAGTCCTCGGGGAGCGCCCAGTTGCAGATCGTCGTCGAGAAGACGTCGAAGTACGGGCACGCACCAACCATGTCCCAGTTGTCGTAGCCGCGATACTCCGAGACGTAGTATCCGTTCTGCGTGGCATGGACGCAGCAGGTGATCTCAAGCTTCGGGTCGATTTCCTTCAGCGCCTTGGACGTGTCGGCAAGGACGACAAGCGCCTCGCGCCAGCGGAACTGCTTGACGTCGTTCGTCATGTACTTCGGCATCGGATAGCCGTAGTAGTCCTCGAAGCGCTTGCGGCAGACGGGGCAGTAGCACGTCCAGTCGTCAGCGACTCCGCCGGTGATGGACGCGATGCCCTTCGGGAAGGCGTAGTGCGGCTCGTCCCAGAAGAAGCCGTCCGGCTTCGCTTCGCGCGCCAGCGTCGTGCAGAAGTTCTTGAAGTAGTCGCGGTAGCTGTTCGTGTTGAAGCATGCGTAGGGGAGCTTCTCGCCAGTGAGCGCGGAGACCTGGCGGTTCTCGACGTTGTCCTGCAGGAACTTCGAGACCTGCTCGCCGCCGAAGTACTTGCCGTTGCCCCATGGGTCGATGAGGACGCGCAGGCCGAGTTCGTGCGCTTTGTCGACGATGGCGGGGATGTTCGGACGCCAGAAGTCGAAGTCGAATTCCGTCACGGCGAGGATGACCTGAGTGACGCCGTGGGCCTTCATCTCCTTGAAGTCCGCCTCGGCGTGTTCTACGTAATTGAGCCCGTAGTAGCTGATTGAGGTTTGTGTTATCATTTTCTTCGTGCCTCTTTTGACAGGATTAACAGGATTTACAAGATTGTGACTTTGTCGTTGCAAGAAAACAACTTCAACAACTTAGGACAACTTTTTATTCCCCGCAGCGCAACCGCGCTGCGTGTTTTCGCGGGCAAGTTGGCCCGCGACCATGAAAGTTGTTTTTCAAAGTTGTTCATGTTGTTTTT